>NZ_FUYE01000020.1 GCF_900167535.1 Prosthecobacter debontii | reverse complement strand
CGCGCTCAAAACCGCCTGGCCAAGACCGACCGCATCGATGCCTCCATCCTTGCTGCTTATGGCTCCGCCCTCAAGCCTGCGACCACTCCACCCGCAGATCCCGCCACTGCCCGTCTGGCCCTGCTGGTGGCCCAGCGCGACAGCCTCGTTGAGGAGCGCGCCCGCTATAAAACCCGCCTGCGTCAACATGCCGACCTTTGGTTGGCGGCCCAGATCAGACGCCTCATGACCAACTTGAACCTGGAAATCGTCAAACTCGAAACCTTGATGCGCGAAGTCGCCGCTGAAAACGCCGCACTTCAGGCCAGGTCACAACGGCTGGATGAAGCGGCTGGCATCGACTGGCGCAGCGCCCTGTGCCTGTGCGCCCACATGCCCGAACTCGGCTCCCTCAAACGCGAGCAGGCCGCGGCACTTGCAGGCCTAGCACCGTTCAACCGCGACAGCGGCCAGTGGCGGGGCCAGCGCCGTATCAGCGGCGGCCGTGCCCCCGTGCGGCGTACCCTTTACCTAGCCAGCCTGAATGCCGTGCGCAAAAACCCGGTTTTCAAAGCCTTCTACCAACGGCTGCGCACGGCTGGCAAACCGGCCAAAGTAGCCCTCATCGCCGTCGCCAGGAAACTCCTCATTCTGCTCAACGCAGCCCTCAAAAACCCTCAAATTTCCCTTGCTTGAAAACACAGTTGCTGGGCTGAATCCGGCGGTCCTTTGGACCGCAAGCCCCTCTGATACCCGCCTGATATGAGACGAAGAGCTCGTCACTCCCCATGAATCCAGGAGCGTTCCGCGAAGGACCCTCTCGGTGCCTCCGACGGTGAGGCATTCATGATTCACGTTTGATGGATGGGCGGGCAGGGAAAATCAAACGGGCCGAAGGTTTCCCTTCGACCCGTGATGGATGAATCGAGCGTTTGAGCTGCCGATTACTTGGCGGCCGTTTCCACAGGCTTGCCACCTTCTTTGAAGCAGTAGAGGTGGGTGTGGGTTGGCACGTAGAGGCAGCCATTGGCAGCCACCACACCGCCGAGCAGTGGGGATGGGAACTCGATGGTCTGGATCTCTTTCAGCTCTTTACCCTCGGCCAGGATGAAGAGTTCACCTTCTTCATTGCCGATGTAGAGCTTACCGTCTGCGATGAGCGGGCTGGCCCAGATGTGACCTTTGGTATCGAACTTCCAGTATTCTTCACCCGTCTTGGCGTCCAGGCAGAACACACGGCCGGTGTAGTCAGCGGTGTAAACCAGCCCGTCCTTGACGGCAGGGGTGGAGATGGAGCGCTCGATGCCCTTGAAGGTCCAGACGGCTTTACCGGAGATATCGCCGCTGCCTTTCGGGTCGATGCAGCTCAGCATGCCCACGCCTTCACCGTGCTCTGGGTCCTGACCGATGTTTACATAGACCAGACCGTCATGCACCACAGGCGTGGCGATGATTTCACTTGGGCCATCGTATTCCACATACTTGATGGGCTCACCGGCATCGTTTTTACGATACTCAGGTGGGTTGGCATCATAGCGCCAGTATTCTTTGAGGATGTCGAAGTCGTCCTTCTTCTCCGTCTCTGGAGCCATGGCATAGACCCAGCCGTCACCGGCGGCGAAGATGATCATCGGCTTGCCATTCACTTCGGTGTAGGTCGGGCTGGACCAGGAGCAATGCAGCACGCGCTCACTCGCCACATGATCCATTTCACCCATGAGAGAGCCATCGTTGGCATTCAGCATGATGAAGCTGGGGGACTGTGGAGACGGGATGTTGGTGTGAGTCCAGTCCACGCCGTTGCAGGTAGGGGCGAACAGCTTGTCACCGATGATCAGGGGATAACCGGAGGTGGCGTTGTGTTGGAAGACGCCCAGTTCTTTATACATGTCATACACCCAGATGATGTCGGCATCTTTATCGCCGGGCTGGATGGGGGTCAGCTTACCGTCCTTGTCTGGCACAGCCATGAAGTCGGCTTCTTCTTTCATGCCATCGTTGCCGTTGGCCATGCCTTCCACGTCCAGGCAGACGATCTGGCAGCGGTTGCTCGGCACGTAGGCACGATTGCCAACGATGGTCGGGCTGGCACAGATGCCGAGGTATTCCCAGTCATTCACCTTACCGCTTCCCATTTTCGGACTCACCATCTGCCATTTGAAGGCTCCGGTCTTCTCATCGAAGGCCATGACGATGCCACGGTCGCCGATGTTTTTCGGATCACGTGGAGACTCATTGTTGGTGCCGACATAGACGGTGCCATTGGCCACCACGGGTGTGCCGTAGGTCTGGGAGCCGAGCTTGGCCACCCAGAGGCAGTTCTTGGTGGTGCTCATGTCGATGTCTTCAGCGCCCGGACCTTTATTGGCTTCTTCCGCGTTGGGGCGGAGGCGTCCAGCAATCTTCGGGGCTGCTTTGGGACCGTATTTTTTACCGGGATCGAAATCCGTGGGGAGTCCTTTTTCCTCGGACACCATGTTGCGGGTCTTACCGCCACCCCACTCGGGCCAATCGGCCGCGTGGAGAGAAGAGGCGCTGAGAAGCGCGAGTAGGAGGGTGTTTTTCAGCTTCATGTGAAAGGCAATTAGACAATGAACGCGTTACTTGTTCGGAGTGATGCTCAAATTATCCAGATAAACACGCTTCTGGTTGAGGGGGGTGAAGCCGAAGATGCCGGGGCTGCCTTGTTTGTGGGCGTTGGCCACTTTGGCTTCCAGGGTCCAGGCTTCAGGCTCAGGCTGATCTTTCGCCCACACCTTGCCACGCACCACACCGCTGCCGTCCTCATGGACATCCACGCGGGTCTTCAGCGTATACCAGGTGTTGGGGGACACCTTGAATGGGGCATCCTGCTTCAGGCGCTCCAGGTTGGAGCTGATTTCCAGTTTGTTGGCATTGCCACGCAGACAGATGAGGTAGCGCTGGTTCACCATGCCGATGTCCGACTTCGCACGGGCGCTGCCATCGGTGAGGACATCAGCTTGCATGGTGTAGTTGGAGAGATGGGAGGGACCGACGAACACGGTGGCACGCTGGAAGAGCAGGCGGTCGAAGGTCTTCGCAAACACCTTGTTACCGTTCAGCTCACGGATGTCGAACTTGAAGCGGGCACCGATCCATGGCAGCGGCGGGTAAGAGAACTTCACGCCTTCGCTGGGCTGATCTTCATGGAGCTCATACTCATCGAAGTTTTCGATGAGTGGCAGATTTTTCAGCACGCGGCCACGAATGGTGCCGGACAAGCCCTCGGCGGTGGCTTTGAAGGCCCCGGCGCTTTCCTTCGCATCTGCGGCGGCGACCAACTCACCGGCGTCGTTGAACTTGGCATCCATCGTGGCCTTCACTTTCGCCGTGGGCGGGATGAAGGTTTCCCACTTCACGCCTTTGACATCGTCACTGACGACAAAGCCATTGGCATCCACGCTACGCACGCGGAAGCTCTGCTTGCCACCACTCATCATGGTCACTTCGGCGGGGATGATCTGCAGGGCGGCAGGGGCACCTGCTTTGGGGATTTGCACCGCAGGGACTGGGTCCACCTTGATGCCGCTGTTGGGGATGGGGAAGCTATACAGCCTTTCGGTGGTGGTGACATACAGCACACCATCGCAGACGGAGGGGGCCCCCAGGCACTGACCTTCCAATTTGATCTCCTGAACGATCTCAGCGTCCTTCGCACCGGCTTTCACGACGACGAGTTTGCCCTCCATCATGGGGCAATACAGCAGGCCATCCACATACAAGGGGGAGGAGTGCAGGTTGGCATTGCTCAGTTTCTTCTTCCACAGTTCTTCGCCGGACTCGGCGTTGATGCAGTAGAGTTCACCACCGTCGGTGAGCTGATAGACAAAGTCATCGACGACGATCGGAGAACTGCTGGTGGCTCCCAGGGGTTGTCTCCAGATCTCAGCCCCTTCCAGGACGGTGCTCTCAGGTCCAGGGGCGGCGGTCAGTTTTTCCGGCAGGCGAATGGCGACGAGGCGGCCTTTTTCAGAGCTGTCCACGTTTTCATCGTTGTGGATGGCGATGAGTTTGTTGCCTTTGTGCAGCACCACGGAGGCGTTCACCCCGTTTTTGCAGATCGGCATCTTCCAGTAGGTCTGGCCATTGCGGGCATTCACGCAGACCACGTGGCCGCAGCCTGTGGCGTAGTAGGCCACACGTTTGCCATCGCGAGTCTCCAGCACGGGGGTGGAGTAGGAGCTGTCCACGGGGGGGACGACACCGGGGCGAGCCCACCAGACGAGCTCTCCCGTCTTCTTATCGAAGGCATAGATGCGGTCAGCGGCCGGGCCATCGGCACCCCAGTTGGAGTAAATGAAGTGCGTGAGCACCAGGTCGCCCTCGATCACGGGGCTCCCCACACGGGCGTTGGGGAAGGTCATACGGCCCAGATCTTCCATCAAAGGAATCTCAAAGACCTTCTTGCCGTCCATCTCATAGCACATGAAAAGGCCCGCATTGCTGACCAGGTAGATGCGCTTCGTTTCCGGGTCCACCGTCGGCGCACCGATGGCGTAGCGGTTGTAGATGGAGTCGCTCAGGTAGTCTGAAAACGCCACTTCCCAGATCTTCTCGCCCGTCTTCGCATCCAGAACGGTCAGGAGTTCGGTCAGGTCCGTGGTTTCTCCGCGGTAGCCCCAGAGGATCACCTTGCCCTCGAAGACGACCGGCGTGCCGCGGCTGCGGGCATCGTAGGTCCAGGCGGCGGTTTCGGGGAGGCCTCCGGCATTGGTGTAATGCTCCAGGCTGACACCGGTCTGAAGGGGACCACGCCAGGTGGGCCAATCATTGGCGTGGAGGGAGAGGGTCAAAAGAGACGCCGCGAATGCGGACCACGTGGCGGTGCGATGAAAGCGATGGGTGACCATGTGAAGAAAGTCCTGGCTGGGGGTGGGGATGTGCCAACGTCAGCGTGACTGGCACATCTTCAATCAGTTTCGCTGACAGGTTCAGGACCAGCCCACTTCTCTGAAGATGGGCGAAGAACAGGAACGAAAATGGCCCGCACCATCTTTCTCAGGCTGCATGAAACCCTTCTCGAAGCCATGGCAATGCGGTGGATCTTATTGGACTTATTCACATGAACAGTTGCTTATGCACACCCCTGTCAAGGCACTTTCTTCTAAAATTATCAGGATTTTAACGGAAAAAAGGGTTCTCAAATATGATAATTCTTTCCGTTTTTGCAAAAAACAACCCCGTGGGTTGACGCGGTGGATAAAACTTTTTAACCTCCGCCTGTCTGTTGAGGTTAATCCTGACAGGCACACGATGTTGCAGCTATTCCTCAGCTAAGACTTTCGTGCCAACGATCCTCACTGTTGTTGGTTGCTGGATCGCCAAACCAGACCCTCCGGCTCCGCATGCCGGAGGGTCTCTTTGTTTCAGCCCATCATGCATGCGGATGAGATGCAGTTATACCCATCTCACTGTGAATAAAACGCGCTTAGATCTCGATCTCTGCATCGGGATACAAACGAGCGAGTGTGCATGAGAGGCAATCCGTCACCAACGGAAGCGCCGCCTTTGACAATGCAGAAGGCAACACACCTTTCTGCACGCCATCACGCCACAAACGATCCACGCCTTCGAGATGTTCTTGCAGCACTTCATCCACGACACGGTTCCAATGCTCGGGCTCCACACTCTCCTGCCATTCACCACGACCGCGGCCAAAGTGAGCCACGGCTAGATAGGTGAGGATGGCTAAGCGCACTTGCTCACGAAAGTGTTCTCGAGACCAATGCAGGCGATGATCTTCACCACGCACAAGGTTATAGCTCAAGATCAGCGCATAAGCTCCAAGGCCTGCGGCTAAGCCGCCCACCAAGGCACCGCCACCAAAGGTCATGCCGCCCATCTTCAAGTCTGCGATCAGGCCACCCATGGCACCACCGGCGAAGCTGCCCACGACACTCCAGATGGCTTCAGGCACCGCTTGCGGTGAATGGAACTGCTCCTTGGCCAACGCACCGAGTGCACGTGCGGACTCACCTTCCAAGCCATGCAAGCGGATCAACGCATTCGTCGCCGCAGTCATGCGATCTGCCAGATGCGTGGCCAGCTTTTCACGTGACTCCTGATACTCACGATTCAATTCGGTGCGGCCAAAGCCGACACGCTCCAAGAGCGTTTCATTGCGCACCTCGATGCCATCCACCACGGCTGCGGTGAGCAGTTCAGACAAGACACGGCTGGATTGATTGAACACATCCAGATTTCTTTGCCGCCAGGCTTTCTTCAGATGCTTGAAGGGCTCGGCCTTCTGCTCGGAGAGCAGGGGCGTCAGGCAATCCATCAGCTTATCTTCCTGCACCCAGCAGCGGGCAAAGGCATCCATGCGCAGCACGTCACGCACCAGAGGCCAGGTGGCCAGATGCGTCTTCCATGTGGCCAGCTCAGCCTCTTCCGTTTCGGGATCACTCAGCGGGCCGGTTTGATTCAGCAAGACCAGCACCGGTTTACCCACCCAGCTCAGGATCTCCATCTCAGGCGCGATGTAGGCGGCCACTTCTGGGGGCTCCGTGGCATTGACCAGATAGAGCACCACATCGGCTTCATCACGCACGTTCTTCAAGGCCTGCTGGCTGCACCACAGCGGCTTGTCAGAGATGCGATCCCAGGCTTGAGAGAGAAACCACAGCACCGGATTACGCTCCCGCTTCAGTCGCTTCAAAAGGCGAGCGCTATCACCAAAGCCCGGTGTATCCCAGAGCCGTAGCAAACGCGCCTCTTCCTCCAACAGGGTGAAGGATTCATTGAAGAGAGTCACATGCGCGGCATCCTTCACTTCACCCACATCTTTGCGGAGGAGGGTTCGGGCGAGCGTCGTCTTGCCCGCATTCGTATGCGAGATCAAACTCAGAGTGACGATGTCCGAGGCTGGTGGGGTGATGCCTGGCGGGGGTGGCATGATAACTGGAAGCATGTGAAACAGTCCGACCACATTCGCAACTCAAGTGATGAGTTCTTTATCACAAAAAGATGGTCATCCGTCAGAAAGGAAACGGGAAGGAGGTGGCCGAGGCACGATTGTTTCAAGGTCCCATCACCGTTACTTGCGCGGACCTAGCGGCTCTCTCCCATGCCCGCACATTCTCGATCCCGCCAAAGCGTGTGCGCCTACCTCATACTTCTCATGCCTCGTTTGTTGTTCTTCGTGCTCCTCTGCCTGCCCGGCCTCAGCCTGGCAGCTCATCAAGAAAACTGGGAAACCGGATACACGGGTGCAGATGCCACCGGGACTCATGTGCTGGGGTATTGGAAGTTCGATGCCGGGAGTGAACTCAAAGACAGCTCGGGCAAAGGCCACGACCTCGTCTTGAATGGAGCGGCGGCCGCCACCGAAGGTCGCCTGGGGCACAGCATGACTTGTGGTTATGACCTCAAGCAGGCCCATGGCTTACGCGTCACAGGCGCAGGAAGATTGTCTCCGGTAGGAGCCTTTACCCTGGAGATGTGGATCCAACCGGGAGCCGATCATGCACAGGCCGGCCGCTGTTATCTGGCGGATAAACGTTACGTCATCGACAATCACACCGACTACACGTGGCAATTGCTGGAACCCGAGACCAATGGAGCTCGACGCCTCTGGGTGACGCTGGGTTTTGGCTCGGTGTCTGAAACCTTTGCCTCTGAACCGATCCCCATGGTTGCAGATCAGTGGCAGCACATCGCCTTCAGCTATGACGCGGCGGGCACCGTCACCTTTTATCGGAATGGTTCACTCATCAGTCAAGCTTACAAGCCTGGCTTCGGGCCGGTGGTGCCGGGTGTGCGGGCTTTGCATCTGGGGGATCGTATCGGCAGTAACTATGGAGGCTTTCCAGGCCGGATCGATGAAGTGCGTTTGTGTGAAGGAGCGCTTCGGTTTGAACCCCTGGCTTTGGAGATTCGCAGCCCACGTCACGTCTGGCAGCGCATGGAAAAGAATGCCTCCGTGGAACTGCACTGCCAGAACCTGAGCCGCAATCCTGTAGCCGATGCCCAATTGACTTTGGAGTATGGCGGAAAGGCCGAAACCTTTGTGCTGCCTGCGCTTAATCCAGGTGGTGATCATGCTGTTAAATTCACCATCGACACGTCCTTGAAGCCTGAACGCTACCGTCTGCGAGCCTCCCTTCGTTCGGGTGAAACGGTGATCGAGCAGGGACTGGAATGTGAGATCGTGGCACGTCCCGCCCCGCAGATGCCCGTGATCATGTGGGGAGCCGATGGGTCTGAGATGGAGCGTCTCAAGCAAATCGGATTCACTCATTATATAGGCATCTCCAACCCAGATTTCGAAAAGCTCTGGGAAACACGAACCGACAAACGTAACATTCCACCGCCGAGTTCCGCCGAGAGCCTTGCGGCCAAATCCCAAGAACTCGATGCCGCTCTCGCGAAGGGATTGAAGTTGGTGGCCAGCGTCTCTCCAAGTCGATGGCTGGAGAATAAAACGGAACTGCTGCGTGTGGATCGTGCCGGTAAACCCTACCCCCGCAAAGACATCTGCGCCTCACTCCCGGAACTGCCCGGGTTCTATGAGAACGTGGGCCGCAGTCTCTCACGAGCTTATGGCCAGCATCCCGCCTTCGATGCGGCCTTAGTGGATACCGAAGTGCGTGATGCCTCTCAGCCCTCGTTCAATGAAATCGATCGCACCAATTATCGCACCTTCGCTGGCGCAGAGATTCCTGACGCAGTCATCGCAAGAAATGGGGTCGAATGGAAAAAGCTGAAGGACTTTCCTGCAGATCGCGTGATCTCCGATGAGTATCCTCTGCTGAAATACTATCGTTGGTTTTGGACCGTCGGCGATGGTTGGAACAACCTGCATAGCGCCCTGCATCAAGGCTTGAAAAACTCCGCTCGGCCCGGCTTCTGGACCTTTTTCGACCCGGCCGTGCGTCAGCCGAGCAT
Source organism: Prosthecobacter debontii (assembly GCF_900167535.1). Lineage (NCBI taxonomy): Bacteria > Pseudomonadati > Verrucomicrobiota > Verrucomicrobiia > Verrucomicrobiales > Verrucomicrobiaceae > Prosthecobacter > Prosthecobacter debontii. The sequence continues at coordinate 102,822 of NZ_FUYE01000020.1, read as the reverse complement.
CAGCGGTGCTGGGGGCAGTGTGGATGTACTTTCGCACTGGACCTACACCTACCCGGATCCACAGCGCATCGGCCTTTGCACCGATCAACTCATAGCCATGAGTGAAGCCACCGGCAGACGCCAGCGTGTGATGAAGATGACGCAGCTCATCTGGTATCGCAGCCAAACCGCACCTATCCGCAAAGCACAGCCTGATGATGTCATTGCCTGGGATGATCACGATCCCGATGCCGCCTACATCACCATCGCTCCCATGCATCTCAAAGAGGCGCTTTGGACCAAGCTGTCTCGGCCTATCCAAGGCATCATGTATCACGGCTGGCAGTCGCTGGTGCCCACGGATAGCACGGGCTCCTATCGCTATACCAACCCCAATACGGTGCATGTGCTGACGGAGCTGCTTCACGACATCGTGCAGCCCCTCGGCCCCACGCTCCTGCGCCTCACCGATGAACGTGCGGAGGTCGCTCTGCTGGAAAGCTTCACTTCGCAGATGTTCGCTCGCCGAGGTGGCTATGGTAATAACATGGGCTGGTCTGCGGATGTGTGGATGGCGCTCCAGCACGCGCATATCCGCACCGATGTCATGTATGAAGAGACCCTCCTCAAAAAAGGCCTCAGCGGGAGAAAGATCCTGATCATGCCTGATTGTGACGTGCTCAGTGAAAGCGTGGTCCAACGCATTCAGGAATGGCAGAAGCGTGGTGGTAAAATCATCGCCGATGAAAACCTCTGTCCAGGCCTCCAAGCGGACATCCCCCTAACCAGCTTTAGACGTGTCAAAAAGGCAGCCGAAGATAAAGCCAAGTTGCTCGCTCTGGCCGAGACTCTTGGACCCCAAGTCGCCTCGCTCGGTCATACCCCCAAGGTCACGGCGGATAGCCCTGAAGTGATCCTCCGCACACGTCTTTATGGCGATGCCACCTATCTCTTTGTGATCAATGACAAGCGAGAGGCTGGAACCTATGTCGGTCAAAACGGGTTGGTGCTCGAAAATGGTTTACCGACGACCGCCAACATCACGCTGACTCAGGACAACGCCAGCATCTATGAATTGAGCCGCAGTGAGCTCATCATTCCTCAACGAGATGCTGAAGGACATCTGAAATGGAAGGTGGAGCTCGGACCGTGTGATGGGCGTCTCTACATGATCCTTCCCAAGCCTCTGCTGCAACTCCGCTGCGACGTGCCCGCCACAGCCAAGCCCGGACAAACCGCCGCGCTGAAAATCCAACTCACCAGCACCCAAGAGGCGGTCCTCAAAGCGGCCGTGCCCGTGGAGATTGAGATCCGCGATGCCAATGGCAAACGCGCTGAAGGCAGCGGCTTCTACACCGTCGAAAACGGCCTGCTGGAACTGCCTCTGGAGATCGCCCACAATGACGATCCCGGAAGTTGGGAAGTGCGTGTGCGTGAACGGGCCTCGGGAATGAGTGTGGTGAAGTGGATGAGCGTGGGATTGTAAAGGCGAGGTGACGTGGCCTGCTACTCTCTTAACCGCCTGTAAGACAAAGGATATCGGCACTCCTTGTGAGTGGGAGACCCTCGTCCGAGAAATACCTCGTCTCTCTGTAGGAGTAGTTAGAGATAGTCTGGGCTCTAAGAATGTGGCAAGGAAGTTGCTTGAGACATGATTTGAGGGACGCACCAGTGCGTTCAGCAACGATTGCCTTCACCCATGACGAACATGCTCTACCTTAGCCGCTCCTTTGTTGAAATTGGTCCCTTCTCTGCAGAAGAACTTTCCAGCTTCTTCGTGCGTGGCGTTCTCAAAGATACAGATTACGTCCGCGCCGAGTCCGCCGATGAATGGCTTCACGTGAATGACTGGGTGGCCAGCCTCACCCCAGCCGCCCCGGTAGCCGAGGCACCTGCACCTGCCGCCGCCGCGAAAAAGGCCCCCGCGAAGAAAGCCGCTGCGAAAACGGCAGCTAAAAAAGCTCCGGCGAAAAAAGCCGCCAAGAAAAGCGCCTGATCCCTGGAGATTTCGATCATCTTCTTGATGGAAGTGTCCGCGCCTCGCTAGAACGGGGCGCATGTCCTTTCTCTCCCGCGCCGCAACCATCGCCGGGCCGGGATTCTCCCGGTGGCTCGTCCCGCCTGCGGCCATCGCCGTGCACATGTGCATCGGCCAAGTTTACAGCTTCAGCGTCTTCAATAAGCCGCTGAGCGCCGAGCTGGGTGTGCCTGTCTCCAGTGTGAATTGGGCTTATCAAATCGCCCTCGTCATGCTGGGGCTTTCTGCCGCGTTCTTCGGCAAGTGGGTGGAGCGCTCAGGCCCACGCAAGACCATGGTGGTGAGCTGCCTATGCTTCTGTGGCGGTCTGTTTCTCGCGGCCTTCGGCGTGCAAATGAAGTCGCTGGCTTTACTGCACTTGGGTTATGGGGTCGTCGGTGGCATCGGGCTGGGTTTGGGCTACATCGCGCCGGTTTCCACGCTCGTGAAGTGGTTTCCAGATCGCCCCGGCATGGCGACAGGCATGGCCATCATGGGCTTCGGAGGTGGGGCATTGATCGGAAGCCCGCTCGGGCAGGAGCTGATGAAGCACTTTGCCTCCGATGCCGATACGGGAGCCTTCTCCGCCCTGCTCACCATGGCGGCGATCTATGCCGCGTTCATGATCGCAGGAGCCCTCATCGTGCGTGTGCCTGCGGCGGATTGGAAGCCTGAGGGATGGGTGCCGAAAACTCAGACCAACAGCATGGTCACCAGTGCCAGTGTGTCCGTGGATACCGCTTGGAAGACGCCTCAATTCTGGCTGCTCTGGACCGTGCTGTGCATGAATGTGAGCGCAGGCATCGGCATCCTGGGACGCGCTGCGGATATGTGTCAGGACATGTTTGGCGTCAGTGCCGCCATCGGTGCAGGCTTCACCGGGCTGCTGAGCATCTTCAATATGGGCGGTCGTTTCCTCTGGTCCTCCACCTCAGACCTCACCGGGCGGAAGATGATCTACAGCATCTATTTCCTGCTCGGCACGGTATTGTATGCCCTATTGCCCTGGACGCAGGAGACCCAAAACCGCACGTTCTTCGTCATCTTCACGGCGGTGATCATCAGCATGTATGGAGGCGGCTTTGCCACCATTCCCGCGTATCTCAAAGACCTCTTTGGCACCTATCAAGTCGGCGCCATCCACGGCCGCCTCATCACCGCCTGGAGCATGGCCGCCGTGATTGGCCCCACTCTCATCAATGGCTTTTATGACCAACGTGTCGCCGCCGGTGTGCCCAAAGCCCAGGCGTATAACAACACCTTCTACCTCATGTGCGGCCTGCTGATGATCGGCCTCATCGCCAATCTCCTCGTGCGTCCGGTGCATCCGAAACACCATGTGAAATGACAGTCATCGGTCATCATTCATTGGTCATCATTCATTGGTCATTGGTATCTCGTTTCGATCCGCCCGCGTCCCACTGAACATTGTTTACTGAATACCGCTCATCTTATGAAAGCCGTCCTCATCTGGCTCATCGTTATCCTGCCTCTGTCCTGGGGGGTCACCCGGTCCGTGCAGAAATCTCTGCCGCTGTTTGGCATCGAAAGCTCAGCGGGAGCCAAGTGATTTGCTTTCGGGCGGCCTGAGCCTGCCCTGGAAAGCGCATGCCCGGCTATTCTGGCAGTTTTCCAGCCAGGAGCCTCAGCTTCGCCATCCCACGCCTTGCCACGAGGCCAGATTGCGTCCATCATGCGCGCCCTTTTGCCGTCATGTCCGCTCCGCATCTCCAGCCTGACCTCGCCACCTTTCGCAGCCTCGCGCAGAAGGGTAACCTCGTGCCGGTGGTGGCGGAACTGACAGCCGACTACGAAACGCCGCTCTCGGCTTTCCAAAAGATCCATGACGGACGCTGCGGGTTCCTGCTGGAATCGGCCGAACTCACCCAGCACTCGGGACGCTACAGCCTGCTCGGCAGTTCTCCGCGCATGATCTTCACCGCTCGGGGTAAGGAGATTGAGATCGAAGAGCGGGGCAAAACCCGCACCTTCACCACGACCACCGACCCCCTGGAAGAGCTGAAAAAGCTCATGGCTCCGTTCCAGCCTCTGGAGTCGCACCCCATCCCGGTTTTCCACGGCGGGGCCGTCGGATATCTGGCCTATGACATGGTGCGTTTCTTTGAGCCCACGCTTTCTCCACCGCCGAAGGATGAGCTGGGTCTGCCGGAGATGGTTTACATGATCACGGATACGGTTGTCATCTTCGATCACCGCACCCGCAAGATGTCCCTGGTGGCCAATGTGCACACCGATGAGCATGCGGATCTGGAGACGGCCTATGCCTGGGCTCAGGCGCAGATCGCCACGCTGATCGAAAAGCTCTCGCAGCCTCTGGCCGTAAAGCCGCTGCAAACCATCGCCCCGGTTAGCAACGATCAACTGCCGCCGCCCGTCAGCAACACCACCCAGGCTGAATACGAAGGCATGGTGCTGAAGATGAAAGAATACATCGGCGCAGGAGACATCTTCCAGGGCGTGCCTTCACAACGCTTCGAGACGGACTACAGCGGCACGCCGATGGATCTCTACCGGGCACTCCGGCACGTGAATCCCTCCCCTTACATGTTCTGCCTCCAGTTCCCGCAGGGCTTCTCCCTGGTGGGCAGCTCGCCCGAGGTGCATGTGAAATGCCTGAATGGCCGCATTGATATCCGCCCCATCGCTGGCACCCGCTGGAGGGGGCAAACCAAGGCGGAAGATGATGCCCTGGCGGATGAACTGCTCAACGATCCCAAGGAGCGTGCTGAGCACATCATGCTCGTGGACCTGGCCCGCAACGATGTGGGCCGCGTGGCTGAATACGGCACCGTCAAGGTCAGCGACCTCATGATCATCGAGCGCTATAGCCACGTCATGCACATCGTCAGCAACGTGGACGGGCAGCTCAGCCCTGACAAAGATGCCTATGACGTCATGCGTGCTACCTTCCCGGCAGGCACCGTCAGCGGAAGCCCCAAGGTGCGTGCCATGGAGATCATCAATGAAGTGGAGAAGAGCAAACGGAATGCCTATGCCGGTGCCGTGGGTTACTTCGGCTTCGATGGTAACCTGGACTCCTGCATCGCCCTGCGCACCTGCGTGCTGAAGGACGGGAAAGCCTATGTGCAAGCCGGAGCCGGTGTCGTTGCCGATTCCGACCCCACCTACGAATACCGCGAGACGGTGAACAAGGCCACCGGCATGCTCCGCGCCATCGAGTGGGCACGTCAGCTCGGGGCCTAGAGCCTAGCATGCGGGCGCTCCTGCCCGCCATGTGGCGATAGCCTGACCTGAGAAGGAGCGGCCAAGAGTGGCCGCCTCACTTAACTTGCTATTTAGCCTAACTAAAAGGGCTTTAAGGTAGGCTTTTTCGTGCAACAGAAACGTCAGCGTTGATCGCATGCAAAAGCGGAACGCCAAAAGCATGACTGCCACCCATGTCTCTCGGCTCTCGTGCACTTCCTCATTGGCTCATTCTCCTCGTGGTGACGCTGGCGCTTTACCTGCCCGGCACCGGCACCATTCCGCTGACGGATCGTGATGAGCCGCGTTTTGCCCGAGCTACCGTGGAGATGATGGAGCGCGGCACCTGGCTGGTGCCCTATTTCAATGGAGAATACCGGTTTGATAAACCTCCACTCACCTACTGGTGGATGCGTCTGCACCATGAGTTGGGCGGTATCAATGAAGGGATGGCACGGCTGCACAGTGTCGTGGCCGTGTGGCTCACGGCCTGGATCATCGCCAGCCTCGGCACTCGCTTGCATGACCGCCGGGCAGGGCTGCTATCGGGCATCGTCTGGCTGACCACGCTCCAGGTGCTGGTGCATGGGCGGCTCTGTGTGGCGGACATGCCTCTGCTGCTGTGCCTCACGCTGATGGGGCGGGCGCTGGTGGAACTCTTATGGTTGAGTCCTGAACCCAAGAGACCTTGGGGCCGATGGTTTTGGGTGCTGTATATCGCGCTTGGCATGGGCTTTCTCGCCAAAGGTCCGCTCGCATGGCTGGTGCCTGCCGTGGCGCTCGGGCTCGCGCGCTGGTGGGGGCGTGAGAAATTACCCTGGCGGCATCTGCAATGTCTGTCGGGGTTGGCCTTGGCCCTCCTCATTGTGGCGGCCTGGGGCATTCCGGCGTTGATCGAGACTCATGGGCTGTTCTGGAAGGTGGGGATGGGAGAGCATGTGGTGAAACGTGGCACGGAAGTGCTCAATGGCCGCCGTTTCATCCCCCTCATCTATTACCCTCTGACCTCACTCATCAGCCTCTTTCCCTGGGTCGGCCTGGCCTGGCCGGTGTGGCGCTTCACTCGTTCACGGTGGCGTCCGGTAACAGCGTTTTTGCTGGGCTGGTTGGCCGCTCCGTATGTCATTTTTTCATTCTATGCCACTCAACTCCCTCACTATGTGATGCCCGCTTTTCCTGCGGCGGCTCTGCTGGTGGGGGCTTGGCTGGCGAGCACGCGTGAGACCTTCGGCGAAGGCTTCCGGTTGCCCCGTCTGCATCTGGTTCTGGTGGTGTTGCTCGGCCTCATCGGCCTGGGGCTGGCCGGAGTCAGCCGCACGGCATCCGGCCTCCTGAGCCCGGTTCTTCTCTGGGCAGGGATTCTGTTCGTCGTGCTAGCCTTTGCAGGGGCACGCCTGCCTCATTGGGTGGTGCAGCCGCGTGTGTGGATCGGGCCCACACTCGCGCTGATGATGTTTGGCTTCACCCTGGAGCGCCTAGCGCACTCTCTACGGGAAGGCAACGCCACCCTTCAGGCCCAGGCGGCGCTGGATTCAGCCACGGATGACATCGCCGCTACCGCTTGCTTGGGGTGGGATTACACCGAGCCCAGTCTGGTGTTTTACACCGGTCGCACGTGGGAGTTCACTGGCAAGCTGGAGCGAGTTGAGCGCTTTTTAAACGAGCATCCGCAAGCCTGCGTGGTGGCTCTGAGCCAGGAGTGGACGCTGGAGGGTTGGCTAAAAGCCCGATGGTCGGGTTCGACGACTGTTCTCCCCACCCGGGATGCCTCTGCCAAGGTGGAGGCCCTGCTCATCCGCCACCCAGGACTCCAGGTGAAGAAGGTCAGCGGCCTGAATGCAGCCCGGATGAGTTGGGTGCAGCTTCAAGTGCTGGTGCAGCCGCCCAAACCGGTTACGCCTTGATCGGGATGACCTCCGCTTGCGCGGGTCGGCTGGACTTCAGGGCTGCATACTTCTGCAAGCGCAGACTGCGATGCCGACGCATCCGCCGAGCCAGCAGCCCCAGCGGTATGCCATAGAGTGTCGCCAGCAGGATGGATAGCCAGATGTCCGTGGGATGGTGGGCATTGTTCTGCATGCGTGACCACGCGATGCCGCCCGCGACCATGACCAGAGGCACTCCGGCCGGTGGGAAGGCCACAGCGACGGGGAGGCTGCCCCCAAAGGCGGTGGCGGTGTGCCCGCTCGGGCAGGCGTGGAGCTGGGATTGCAGCGAGGGGCCATAAAAACCCGGTGCCACTTTGGCACAGGGACGAGCCCGACCCAGCATCACCCGGCAGAGATTGGCCGTGCCGCCAGTGAATGTGGCCCCCAAAATCGAGGCGACGACAACGAGCCGCAAAAACCGGGACCGCAGCAGCAGCGACATGGAGAACAGCCCCAGCAGCACGAGCAGATTGAACCCCAGGAAATCTCCCCAATGGCTCAAGGCCTTGGCGGTGTGATAGACCCAACCTTTCTGCCTGCGAAAGACAGACAGCGTCTCCAGACAGGCCTGATCGAGAGGGCTGATGAGAGCCACGCAGATCAACACCCCCAGCGCGATTCCCGACAGCGCCAAAACCCGGTTTCGGGAGATCATGTGCACCATCTCCAGACTGAGCACCCGGGCATCTCGCCAGAGCTGGAGCACCCGACCCAGAGGACGGATGATCAGGTGATACCGAAACACCTGCCAGAGATGACGACGCTGGGCAGGCAGAGTGAGATGACCAAGGGTCTGGGAGAGAGAGCTGAGGACCATGGGGAGCTGGTCAGGCATCCTGCATGATCCCGAAACAGGCCGCGAGGGCCATCGCGAAACAAGATCGTCGCTCGACGGGCACGCCAGCTCGCACCGTCCCCTGTCATGAGACCAAACGCAGCCTCATCACACTGCGCTACTCCAAGGGAACTGCGCTGCGGATCTGATTGGCAATGCCAAGGAAGGCCATGGAGGCCGTGGACTCGGTCACGTCTTCGAGAGCGATCGGGTGGCCTTCGTCACCGGCCTCACGCACGCTCATCTCGATGGGGATCTGACCGAGTAGCGGCACCTGCAGGCGCTTGGCCTCGTGTTCACCGCCGCCTTTGCCAAAGATGTGATACGACTTGCCGTTATCCGGGCAGAGGAAGTAGCTCATGTTCTCGATGATACCGAGGATGGGCACGTTCACTTTCTGGAACATGGACACCGCCTTGCGGGCATCGATCAAGGCCACTTCCTGAGGCGTGGTGACGATCACCGCGCCATCCAGGGCCACGGTCTGTACGATGGTGAGCTGGATGTCTCCGGTGCCCGGTGGCAGGTCCAGGACGAGGTAGTCCAGGTGATCCCAGGCGCACTGGCGGAGGAACTGCTGGGTGTAGCGGGTGGCGATGGGGCCACGCACGATGACCGGGGCATCATCCTCCAGCAGGAAACCCATGCTCATGAGCTGCAAGCCATAGCGCTCGATCGGCACGATCTGCTGCTCCTCATTCTGGTAAGGACGTTCATCCGTGCCAAACATGTGAGCAATGCTGGGGCCGTAGAGATCACAGTCACACAGGCCGACGCGGGCTCCGGTCTTAGCCAGGGCCACGGCGAGGTTGGAGGCCACCGTGCTCTTGCCCACGCCGCCCTTGCCAGAGCCGACGGCGATGATGCGCTTCACCCCAGGGATGGAGGACTTGGGCAGTTTGTCCGGGGTGTTGGTGACCGGGTTGGGCGGTTCCTTGATGTCAAAGTTCAATCGTGCCTCGGTCACTCCGGGCAGCTTTTGCAGCACGTCCATGGCTTGCTCATGGATGAGGCGGGGAATGTTAGGGTCCCGGGTGGCCACGGAGATCTCCACGGTCACTTGGCCGCCCTCGATCACAATGTCTTTGACGAGGCCAAAGGAGATGATGTCGCGGCTGAAGCCGGGATAGCGGACTTGGGCCAGGGCCTGGCGGATAGCAGAGTCAGTGAGCATGTCGGGGGTTGGGATACGCTTTCGCTAGCGGACTGGCGACAAAACTCAAGCGGCCTTTCACCGGGAATGCGCTGATGATTTTATCACATCCGTCCTTCCTGCTGGCGACGTTTTATTTAAGACAACCCAAACTCCCAAGGAGAAGGCGCAGACTGGTAACGGTTTGCGCTTTCTCACTTTAGAGGATGAGGTGGTGAAGTGGTCCGCACACTCCGTGTGCGGGTTACCACGTGGAAGTCCGAGTTAGGCCCTTCCATAACCACATCCCGAAGTTTTTGAAATCGACGGCTCGGATGTCAGAGATAAAGCTTCCGTTTTGGCCTGCCTACTGGCATTCCGCATACGGAGTGGGCGGGCCACGTGGCACCGCCTCACTTTCATCCCTCACTCGAACAAATCGGGATACAGACGCTGAGCGATGGCACGGCTGCGCTCCAGGATCATCTTCGGGCAGCCCAGGTGGCGGCAATCTTCGACGATCTTGGCACACTCCGCCGCATTCAGCCGCCGGATGGCGTGCTTCACACGGGAGATCTGGCCTGCGGAGACACTGAGTTCATCCAAACCGAGTCCGAGGAGCAGAGGCAGCACCTCCACATCTGCCGCCATCTCACCGCAAATGCAGACGCGGATGCCCGCACGCCGGGCGGCCTCCACCGTCAGCCCGATCAGGCGCAGCACCGCCGGGTGAGTGGGGCTGTAGAGATCTGCCACACGCTCATTCAGCCGGTCCACGGCCAGGGTGTATTGCACCAGATCATTGGTGCCGAGGCTGAAGAAATCCACCTCCGCAGCGATGAGGTCTGCCGTCAGGGCTGCACTGGGGATCTCGATCATGGCGCCGATGTCCACCTGCTTCGGTGGCGGATAGCCTTCTTCGCTCAATTCTTGGGCACACTCGGCCAGCAGTTCCTTCGCCGCCCGCACCTCACCCACGTCACAGACCATGGGGAACATGATGCCGATGGGGCCATGCGCGGCGGCCCGCAGCAGGGCACGCAATTGACGGCGGAACATCTGCTTCCGACCTAAAGAGACACGGATGCCACGCCAGCCCAGGAAAGGATTCGGCTCCTCTTCCGCGCCAATCTGGTCATCCACTTTATCGCCGCCGATGTCGAGCGTGCGGAAGGTGACATGACCGGGAGCGATGGCCTTCACCGCACGGGTGTAAGATTCTGCCAGCCAGTCTTCCGTGCCGGCGGGGTCCTCCATATAGAGGAACTCCGTGCGGAACAGGCCCACATGCGCCGCACCGCTATCCCGGATATCCCCCATCTCCTCCACAAACTCCGCATTGGCACACACCTGCACCTTGAAGCCATCGGTGGTGACGGCGGGCTGGTGGCGGGTGGCATGCAGCGCATCCTCCAGTTTCTCCGCCTGCTGCTCACGAGAGCGATACTTTGAAAGCGTCGCCGGGGTGGGGTTCAGGATCACCAGGCCCTCATTGCCATCCAGCAGCACGGGGTCGCCCGAATGCAGGTCTTCCGCAATGCCATGCATGCGCACCACCGCAGGGAGACCTAGCGAGCGGGCGATGATGGCCGCGTGGGAATTTCCACTCCCCATCTCGATGGCAAAACCGAGCACCTTGCTGCGGTCCAGCTGCACCGTGTCTGAGGGGGTGAGATCATGCGCCACGATGATGACCGGATCATCGAACATCGGGTGCTGGAGCAGTTCCCCACGCAGGTGCCGCATGACACGCTGAGTGATGTCCTTGATGTCTAAAAACCGCTCCCGCAGATAGCTGTCCGCCAGGCCACGCAGGGCATCCATGTGCTTGCACATCAGCCGGTAGTAGATGGCATCCACGCAGATGAGCTTTTCCCGCACGCTCTTCTCCACCTGCTTGCGGATGGAGACATCCTCCAGGATCAGCAGATGGGTGTCAAAGATATCCGCCTCAGCACTGCGAGCCTCCGTGGAGACCATCTCCTTCAGTTGCTCGATCTCCCGATGGGTGGCGTCCAGGGCCGCGCGCCAGCGCTCCATCTCCGACTCCACCTGCTCCGCCGTGATCGGCTCCGCGTCGGGCTCATCGAAGTCCTCTTTCAGCACATGGACCACGGCGTGCGCCACACCGGAGGAAACTGCCGTTCCCTGCCAAATTTTCTCCTCTGTGAGCGCCTCCTGAGTCATCGGCTTCCAGCTTGGCAAGGTCTGCGTGATTTCGCAAATGGGAAACAGCCCTCAGGTCAACTCTTACACAAATACCGATAAAGCTTTTGTCGGTGGCGATGGATGGCGTGGGGGATGAAGGAAACTTCCGCGTCGAGTCGTTTTCTGTCGTTCCAACGGCCATGAAAACCCTCATCACCCTTTTTTCTGTGATCACCTTTGCCGTCTCGGCTGCTGAGCTGACCGACATCCCGCTCAAGACCATTGATGGATCCGATACCTCCCTCAAGGCCTATGAGGGGAAGGTGCTGCTCATCGTCAATGTAGCCTCGGAGTGCGGTTACACCGGCCAGTATGCCGGACTCCAGGCACTGCATGAGAAGTATGAAAAACAGGGTTTTTCCGTCCTGGGCTTTCCTTGCAATGACTTCGGCGGGCAGGAGCCAGGCAGTGAGGCGGAGATCAAAAACTTTTGCAGCACTCGTTTCCGTGTCACGTTCCCGATGTTTGCCAAGGTATCGATCACGGGAGAGAGCAAGCATCCATTGTTTGCGGAACTGACCAAGACGGGGGAGGTGCAGTGGAACTTCGAAAAGTTCCTGATCGGTAAAAAGGGCGAGATGCTCGCGCGATTTGGGTCGGATGCTGAGCCGGAAGGTGGGGAGATCGAGGAAGCGGTGAAAGCAGCCCTCGTGAAGTAAAATCAATCTGATTTTTTTTCGAATCCGACGGGAACTGAGCAACGCAGAGCTTGTGTGGTTGCCTTTTCTTTGACATGTGTGCGCGGATCCGCTGCGGCGGATGAGGGATGGCGTGACCATGGTGCTTCTACTCCTTGGGCACGCCGGACGGTTCTTCAGACACGCCTCATGCCTTCTCCTGAACTCACTGATGAAACCCTGCTCCAGCGTGCTGGCGCGGGAGATGCTCGCGCTTTTGAGCAGATCTATGACCGTCACTCACCCCGGCTCTTTGGCTTTCTCTGCCAGATGCTGGGGAATGAGAAGGAGGCGGAGGATGTCCTTCAGGAAGGTTTCCTTTATGTCTGGGATCACGCCAAGGCTTATGATTCCACGCGCAGTGCCCCGTCCACCTGGCTGGTGATGATCTTCCGTAATAAGGCGATTGATCGGCTGCGCGCTCTCGGGCGTCGCGAGAAACTTTTGGAGAAAGCCGCTGTGGAGGAGGCCGTGTTAAGAACGAGTTCGGAAGTGCCGGGGGAAACCCTGGAAGAGCGGGAAAAGCGCCTGTGGGTGCAGCAGGCCCTCCAAGCCCTACCGACTGAGCAGCGGCGTCTTATCGAGTTCGCTTTTCTCAAAGGCCTGACGCATCCAGCGATTGCAGAGTCTCTCGGCCTGCCTTTGGGCACGGTGAAGACTCACATCCGGCGAGGATTGCTGAAACTTCGCGACCTGATGAAAGGAGGACTGTCACGATGAATGAAGAATGCGAAGAACTGGCCGCATTGTCAGCCCTTGGATCTTTGACGGACGAGGAACGCAGTGCTTTTGAAATCGAGGTGGCCCGCGATAGTGAACTCGAAGCTTTGACCTCGGACATGGAGAAAACCACCGCCGCTCTGATGGCTGCGGCACCTGCCGTGCAGCCTCCTGCGGAGTTACGCAGCGAGTTGATGGCTGAGGTCCGGCGCCGAATCTCGGCCAGGAAACCGGCTCAGCGCACGTTGAAACGCACACGTCAGTTCCTCTGGGTAGGCTGGGGCTTGGCGGCGGCTCTGGCTGCCGGGGCATTCCTGCTCTGGAGTGAGCGTGCGCAGTTGGCTCAACAGGTGGCCGCTATGACCGAAGTGGAAGCTGAAGCCCGTCATCAGCTCATCCTCGTGCGGGATGAACGAGATCTTCTGGAGGAAAAGCACACGGAAACTCTGGCCAAGCTGACAGCCCTGACGAAGGAGCTGGAAATGAGACGTCAAAGCAGCTCAATCGCTGAGCTGGAGGTCAAGAAGCTGAATCATGAACTGGCCACACTGCAGAAGCGCGACGCCCTGGCTCAGGTGCAGATCGCCACATTGCAGAGTTCGGTCGAAGCCTACAAACAAGGTGTCGCTGTCGTTGTGTGGGATAGTGAAAAAGCGCAGGGTGTGCTGAAGCTGGAAAAAATGCCGCCGGTGGAGGCGGGTAAAGATTATCAGCTCTGGGTGGTGGATCCGAAGAAGCCTGCGCCTGTCGATGCCGGTGTGGTGCGGGTGAATGCTGACGGTTTTGCCAAGGTGGACTTCAAACCCGTCAGTGAAATCTCGGAAGCGGCTAAGTTTGCCCTCAGTGTTGAAAAAGAGGGGGGCGTCCCGAAAGGGGAGGGGCCCATCGTTTTGATTGGTCCCTGAAAGCGTGGTTTCAACACTCCGCCTGTTGAGGCGCTTGCGGCTAAAGGATTTCCCCTTTGCATGGCGGGCTGACCTGACCTTAGATGGGAGGTTTCTTCGCTCTTTTTGGGCAAGAATCCCCCCTTTTTCCAGCCCCCCTTCATTCTATGAACAGAATCTTGCCCGCATCGGGTTCGAGAACTCTTGTCGCCTATTCTTTCCCATCTCGGATCGCCAGATGCCAGATGCTGGTCGCCATGATCCTCGTCATGATGATGGCGGTTCAATCGCTCTCGGCAGCCAACGGCACCTGGTCAGGGACGGTGACGGGAACGACGGCCTGGAATGACTTGAACAACTGGCAGGGTAGCGCGATCGCAGGCAACAACGCGGGGACACTCAATAGTGACTTGGCGACGTTTGGCACCACCACGGCAGTGACGCTGATCACCATCGATGCCAACCGCATCATCGGGTCCATGCTTTTCAATGGCTCAGATACCGCTGGAGTTTACACCATCGGCAGTGCCGGGGCCAATCTCGGCGAAGCTTTGAGACTGAGCAATGGAGGTAACATCACCGTCGGTTCGACCGCCAAGACCGTCACCACCATTGATGCGCCACTGATCCTCATGCCCGCCTCAACCACGACCGCCGGGGTTTATACCTTGACCAACAACTCTGCGGATGTGGACGGTGACCCGAACAACTATAAGCTGAATGTCACAGGCAACATCTCAGGGGGCGACACGAACTCCACCATCACGCTGAATCTGACCGGCTCAGCCGGAAGTCGAAGTGTGAATACCTCTGGCAATACGATCAGCGGCCTTATCTCCAATGGGGGAGCTCTGGGTGGACTCTCCATCTCTCTGACTGGTGCCGATGGGGGAGATCGTGGTGCATGGACGCTGACCAATGATAGCAATAGCTTCACGGGCAATGTCACGGTCAATAACGGAACGCTCTACTTCACCAGTATCGCCGATGCCGGTCAAAACAGCGCCATCGGAGCGGGCAACACACTCACCATGCAGAACGGTGCGCAGGTGAAGTATGCGGGGCCCGCAGCGAGCACCAACCGCACGATCACCGGCAGCGGCTCCCTCTACAGCCAAGGCACGGGAGCGCTGACTCTGACCGGCACCTTTCTCCCTGTGGGCACAATCACGTTCCGTGGCAGCCAGAATTTCATCATTGAGAGCGTCATCGGAGGCACGGGCAGTCTGAACCGCACGGATCCAGGCACCGTGTATTTGAACAATGTGAACAGCTTTAGCGGGAATGTCAGTGCTCAAGATGGAGCTTTCCGATTTGCCTCCATTGCAGATAAAGGCATCGCGTCGGGCATTGGCGCTGGAACGACCATCACCCTCGGGCAAAATAGCAACACAGTCGGGCGAATCGAGTTCACGGGGGCAAATGGGGGATCGAGCAACCGCGATATCCGCCTCCAGAATGGTAACGGTGCCAGCAGCGGCAATGGCCGAATCGACAACACGGTGGCGGGGCAAACGCTGACACTGAGCGGCACCGTGCGCAGCACCAGCACGGATGCGACCCATGTCTCCAGCCTCAATCTGACTGGTGTGGGTAACGGCATCATGAGCGGCATCATCGGCGGCACCAATGCCAATGCCAGTGCCACCATTGCGATGCAACTGACCAAGACAGGGACGGGAACCTGGGCACTGGCGGCCGCCAATAATTACTCCCGTGGCACCTTGATCAGTGCCGGGACTCTCTTGGCCACGAACACCACCGGTTCCGCCACGGGGACAGGGAATGTGATCACCAGCGGCACAGGCACCCTGGGTGGAACCGGGATCGTATCCGGCGGCAGTGGTGCGAGCATCACCATCGCCTCGGGCACGAAGCTCATGGTGGGAAATACCCACCTAACAGCCAGCGGTGATGTCGGCACCGCAGGTTATACCGGAGCCGCCTCCCAGCTACGGCTAGGCTCCGCGACGGATGTGGCCATCACCTTAGCCGGCACCCTACAGTTTGATTTGTTCGGTGCAGGCAGCTCGGACCGTCTGGTGCTGGCGACGACGGCTTCCACGATCACGCTGGGCGGGCAGATCTCGGTCGCCAATGTGAGCAACCAAGGACGCCCAGCATGGACGGCTGGGAGCTGGCAGATCCTTGATTGGACAGGGGCTGCATCCGCGACTCAAAGCGGTGTGTTTACCTTTGACTTTGCCAATGCGCCTTTGGCCAGTGGCTACAGTTGGGTGACGACGGATGTTTACAGCACCGGAAACATCTCCATCGTTAAAACCGCCAACAATCATACTTGGTTAGGCGGCGCCAGCTCTTCCTGGGCTGATGCGGCCAACTGGGAGGCCAGCACTGTGCCCACCTCCAGCACGGACGTGTTTTTTCTCAATTCCACGGCAAACCTCACCAGCGCCATCAATGGGGATAAGAGTGTCAAAAATTTGTTCTTCAGTGGTGAGCAAAATTACACCATCAATACGGGGTCTGGGGGGGTGCTTTATTCCCACGGTAACACTTTAGAAGTCTTGGGGGGGGTGCAAAATTTTGGCGTTCAACTTCGCCCATCGAGCCCGAACGTTGCGAATTATTACATTATCAACCAAGGCACTCTAAACCTGACTCAACCCGTCATGTGGCATCGCCAAGGAACAGGGACGGTTTATAACATGAATCTCGTGTTCGAGGGATCGGGAAATACCTCGGTGAACTACTTCACTCGACGGGCGAACACCTATGACCTGAACATTGTTAAAAATGGCACAGGGACGTTGACCGTGACCTTTGGCACATTGACAGAAGCACTCGAGAATGCAGCTGGCTCCATCACAGGCACGACGACCGTCAATGCCGGTAAATTGCGGTTGAACAATGAGTGGAACTTAGGCACCAATCCCGCCGCCTTCAACGGGGCTCATCTGACCCTCAATGGCGGCACGGTGAGCGCCTATGCCACTTTCACCATGGATGATGCCAATCGAGGCATCACGATTGGTGCTAATGGCGGGACGCTGGAGGTGGAAGGCACAAATACCTGGACGGTGGCCAATGCTGTGACTGGCAGTGGTAATTTGACCAAAACAGGCACGGGCACGCTTGCGTTCACCGGTGCAAATAACACCCATGCCGGGACATTCGAAATCAATGCAGGCACAGTCCAGATCAGCAGTGGAGCTTTCAGCGGCACCGGTGCGACGACCGTGACCTATGGAGCTCAGCTTGTCGGCACTGGCACAGTCCAGGCTAACTCTTTCAGTTTGGTCGAAGGGGCTGGCTTGCAAGCGGGGAACATCACCAGCGGGACTGCAACAGGCAATGGCACACTGACTTTCACCCCGGCTTCGGGCGTGGGGCATTACGATTTCCAGACCAATTCTGGCATTCTGCTCAGCATCACCAGCGCGACGAATCAGAGTGCGCTGGACTCGACCTTCGGCGGCAATATCCTCGGAAGTGCTGGTTATAATGCCTATGTGGATGCCATCAGTGGCGCCGGAAATCATGATCAGCTCGTTTTCAATGGTGGCACGGGTTCGACGCTTGATTTCAGCGGTCGTATTACAGTGGAGAGTGCCTCGTTCACTCCAGTTGCCGGGCAGGTGTTTAATCTGCTGGATTGGTCCAGCTTGATTGCGGCAGACTTTTCCAGCTTCAATGTCGGCACCTTGCGGAATGGAGCGGACGATGATGCCAGCCAGTTCAATTTGCCGAACATCAGCGGCAGCGGTCTCTACTGGGATGTCAGCCGGTTTACCACCAGCGGTGCCTTGGTCATCGTGGCGGTGCCGGAGCCGAGCCGGGCGTTACTCTTGGGGGGCAGCCTAGGGCTGCTCATGCTGCGCCGTCGCCGACGCTGCTAAGAAGGGTCAACGCAACGAGTCATCGGCGGGCCGTCCAGCTCATGCGGTGGCGGTTTTGAGGCGGCGTTGACGAGCTGCTTCGAAGAGCATCACGGCTCCTGCCGCAGCGACATTCAGAGACTCCACTCCGGCCTGCATCGGGATGCGCAGACGCACATCGCTCTGCTGCATCAACTCAGGCGCGACGCCGCGGCCTTCATTGCCTAACAAAAGAAGCGTGGACTGGGTCCAGTCATAACGATCGTAGTCCATCTCGCCGTCTCCTGCGGCAACGACGACTTTGACGCCAGCCTTCTGAAAGGAGGTCAAGGTCTCCGCTGAGGCGTTGGCCTGAATCGGAAGGCGGAAGGCGGAACCCATGGCGCTCCGCAGCACTTTCGGGGCATAGGCATCCGCGCATCCCTTCAGGGCCACGATGCCGGTCACTCCAGCCGCCTCCGCCGTCCGCAGGAGAGTGCCCACATTCCCCGGGTCTTGAAGTCGATCGAGCCCGAGCCAAAGCGAAGACTCCAGGCTGTGGTCGGGAGTCAAATTCGCCACAGGCCGCTGTGCCAGTAGGATGATGCCCTGCGGCTGCACGGTGTCTCCCAGCGCCCGCATGATGTCTGGGGTGACCTCAAAGACCGGAATCTGCTGCTGATCGAGAGTCTGGCTCAAAGCAGGGGAGAGCTCGCTGCCGGACAATGAAAACGCCATTTCGATGGTGAGCGCGGAGCGAAACGCCTCCTCTGCGAGACGAAGCCCCTCGATGAAGATGAGGCCTGGCTCTTTCCCTTCGCGCACGCGTTTGGCATGTTTGATTTTCTCATTGCTGGCACTGGTGATCTGCATGAGGTGGGCATAGCGCATCTCCCGAGGGCGGTCCACGCAGAAACGTGCTGTGTAGGAAAGTGCGACAAATGGCGAGATCGGGCAGAGCCTTATTGTGCATCTGCGGCTGACGTGGCATGGTAAGAGTGTCCTATTGGCAAGGTTCCAATGAGTTCAACGTCTCCCGATTCCCCGCCCGGGGTTTATTCTGCTTTTTATGATCGATCCCATGCTGAGGGGGTGGGGGCCTCTGTGAGTGACGGAGAACTGGTGGAGAGAGAAAAACGGTTACGCATCATCTTCGACCATGCCTTGCAGTTCATGGGGTTGCTCACGCCTGAGGGGATTCTTCTGGAGACCAATCAATCCTCTCTAGAGGCTGGGGCAGTTCAAGCTCACGAGGTGATCGGTAAACCCTTCTGGGAGTGTCCCTGGTGGAAGCACTCTGAGAAGCAGCGGGAACGCCTGCGCAAGAGCATCCAACGGGCCGCTCAAGGGCAGCCTGTGCGGCATGAAATGGAGTATGTTGCTGCGGACGGAAGTCCTCGAGTCGTGGATTTTTCACTCAGGCCGGTGTGCGATGACACCGGGAAGGTGATTTTCATCGTTCCGGAGGGGCGAGACATCACAGACGTTCAACAGGCTGCACAACAACTGGAAAACATGTCCCGCCGTCTGCATCTGGCGACCCAGGCCGCCAAAATCGGCATCTGGGATTGGAACCTCACGGACAGCTCATTAAATTGGGACGAACAGATGCGCCGGATTTATGGCATTAAGGAGAGCGATACGGAGCTGACCTTTGAAGTCTGGCGAAAGATGGTTCATCCCGACGATCAAAAAATGGTCGCCTCTGCTCTTCAGGAGGCCCTGGCGGGCAAAGCCACTTTTGACACCGTTTTCCGCATCCTCTGGCAGGACGGCTCGACGCACTACATTCAGGCCAAGGGTCTGGTGCAGTGGGACTCTGAAGGTAACCCCGTGCGTATGCTGGGAACGAATGCGGATATCACACAGCAGGTGATGGTGGAGGCGGGGCTGCATGAAAGTGAAGAGCGCTTCCGTCATGCCTTTGAATACTCTGCCGTCGGGTTGGCTCTCTTGGAGCCTGACGGAACCTGGATGGCGGTCAATAAAGCCGTCTGTGATATCGTTGGTTATTCGGAAAAAGAACTGCTCAAGCTCACCTTCCAAGACATCACTCATCCCGAAGACCTGAGTAAGGATCTGGACAATGTCCAGCGTTTGATTCGGGGAGACGTCACCCATTACCAAATGGAGAAACGCTACATCCATCGCGAGGGGCGGGTGGTGTGGATTCTTCTTACCGCCTCGCTGGTCCGAGAGCGGGATGGATCACCGGCTTATTTCATCTCCCAGATCGAAGACATCACTCAGCGTCATGAGGCTGAGCAGGTGCTGAAGCATCAGCAGGAGCAGCTTCGCTTGCTCATCGAACATACACCGGCGGCCGTGGCCATGTTTGATATGGAGATGTGCTACGTTGCGGCCAGCCGCCGCTGGGTGGAAGACTATCATTTGGATTCCTCCAGCTTGGTGGGACGGTGCCATTACGATATTTTTCCGGAGATCGGTGGCGAGTGGCGCACGATCCATAGTCGTTGCCTAGCCGGAGAGGTGGAGAGCCGTGAGGAGGATATGTTTGTCCGTCATGATGGCCGGCAGGAATGGCTGCGCTGGGAGGTGCGGCCTTGGTTCCAGGTGAGTGGGGAGATCGGTGGCGTGGTGATGTTTACGGAGGTCATCACCGAGCGGAAGTATGCTGCTGAAAAAATCCGCGCGTCGCTCGAAGAAAAAGAAGTGCTGCTGCGGGAGATTCACCATCGGGTGAAAAACAACATGCAGATCATCTCCAGTCTCTTGCAGTTGCAGACCGCTTCTTTGCACGACTCGGCAGATGTTGAGATTTTCAAAGACTGCCAGACGCGCATTCACGCCATGGCGATGGTGCATGACCGGCTGTATCGATCTGGCAATCTTTCCACCATTAACTTCGGCGCGCATGTGAAGGAACTCGCAGGCTTGCTGATCCGAGGGCAGGCGGATGGGGGCAAAAACATCCGTCTGGAGACCCGGTGTGAAGATGTGGAGCTGGATTTGGATAAAGCGGTGCCGTTAGGGCTGATCGCGACCGAACTCATCACCAACGCTTTCAAGCACGCGTTTAAAGACCGGACATCCGGCACAATTTGTGTGTCTCTGGAGCCTGCGGAAGACTCTCGCATGCGGCTGAGAGTGGCGGATGATGGCCCTGGCTTAGCCCCGGATCCGGATTCTTCACGACCCCGCACCCTCGGACTAAGGTTGGTGCGCTCCCTGAGCCATCAATTGCGGGCGAAGATTTTATTCTTGTCGGACAGCCCCGGATGTTGTGTTGAGATTACTTTTGATATTTAAAGCCTGCCTTATCATCTGCCTATGATGTCTGTCTCCCGCGATGCTGCGCCCTCCGCCTCTGAACCTTTGCGGGTGTTTGTGGTGGAGGATGAGAGTCTCGTGGCCATGGATCTGGAAGAGCGGCTCACGAAAATGGGCTATGTCGTCTGTGGGATCTCGGATAGTGGCGAGGAAGCTCTGACAGCCATCACGGGCCAAGCGGTGGACCTCGTGCTGATGGACATCCATCTGCGGGACGGGGTGGATGGTGTGGATGTGGCCAGTGCCCTGCGCCGAGTCTCCGATGTGCCGGTGGTCTTTGTTACCGCTCACGCGGATGAGACGACTCTGCGTCGTGCGGGGCAGGCCGAACCTTTTGGTTATGTCTTGAAGCCCTTTGATGAGAGGGAGCTGCGAGCAACGATTGAGATGGCGCTCTACCGGCACCGGGCAGAGACGCGCTTGCACAAGGTGGAACGTTGGCTGTCAACCACGCTGAGCAGCATCGGAGACGGCATCATTGCGACCGATGACCAGCGCTGTGTCACTTTGATCAATCCTCTCGCGGAGATGGTGACCGGCTGGACCAAGTCAGAAGCCGTGGGGCGTCTATTGGAGGAGATTTATCCGGTTTACGGTGAGGCGGAGGTGAATGAAACCTTTGCCGCTTACTCCGAAGCAATGCGCACGGGGGTGACCATTCACCTGGGCGAGGGGAAGTATCTCCGCTCCCGTGAAGGTCGGCGCATCCCGGTGGACGACAGCATCTCGCCCATACGCGACGATGCAAACCAGATCACCGGTTGTGTGATCGTCTTCCGGGATTGCACGCAGAGCCGCCAGATCATGGAAGAGCGGCGACGTTTGGAAACCAAGATGCAGGAGACCCAACGCCTGGAGAGCCTTGGCGTCTTGGCAGCGGGCATCGCTCATGATTTTAACAATCTGCTGACGGTGGTGACCATGAACACATCCCTGGCTAAGACCTATGTGACCAAGGACTCCCCCGTGATGAAAAGCCTGATGGACATTCAGGGCTCGGCAGAGCGGGCTGCGGAACTCTGTAGCCAGATGCTGGCCTATGCAGGGAAGAGCAGAGTGGTTAAGGAGCCCTTGTGCATCAATTTACTCACTCGGGATACCATTCAGCTCCTGACCACGGCCATCAGTAAGAAAGCCCTGCTCTCACTCGATCTCGGTGAGACGGTGCCCAAGGTCCAGGGCGACCGCAGCCAGCTTCAGCAAGTGATCATGAACCTCGTGATCAATGCCTCTGAATCCCTGCAAGATCTGCCCGGCAAGATCAAGCTGAAGACCCGCTACCTACATGTGCCGCAGGCCCAACTCGATCTCTGCCGGAGTGGTAACACCTTGCCCGAAGGAGATTACCTGATGATCGAGGTCAAGGATACCGGTGAAGGCATGCCCCAGGATGTGCAGGCCCGGATTTTTGATCCCTTTTACACCACTAAGTTTACCGGTCGTGGGCTCGGCTTAGCCGCCGTGCTGGGCATCATCCGTAGCCATGGTGGAGACCTCGCGGTGGAGAGTATCGCCGGTGCGGGCAGCACATTCCGCATCTATCTCCCGGCTTTGGTGGAACCCGAGATGCCGACTCCACCGTCCTATCATGAATCCTCCGGTTGGTTGGCGACAGGGCATGCCTTGATTGTCGATGACGAAGCCGCCATCCGTGCTGCGGCCCACGCGGTGCTCTGTCACCTCGGGTTCCAGGTCGAGCTGGCAGAGGACGGCATGCGCGGCCTGGAGAAAATCCTGCGCCAGGCGGTGAACTACCGTGTGGTCTTGCTGGATCTGACCATGCCGAATTTGGATGGTCGTGAAGTCTATAAGCTAGTGCGCGAGCGCATGCCGCGCCTGCCTATCATCATGATGAGCGGCTACTCCTCCCACCAGGCTCTGGACTTGCTGGAGGAGGGGGTGCCTACAGCCTTTATCCAGAAACCTTTTACGGTCGAAGCGATCCGGGAGAAGTTGGCCGCACTTTTGGGCTGAAAAGACATCCTAATGTGACCAAGTCTAACCCAGGATTATAAAAAGCGAGGCGGACGGCGTAGATTACGCTGCTCCCCCGCTTCCGATGCATTCACTCGCTGTATCCCTCAGTTTCTTGGTCTTGGCCCCGCTCGCTGCCTCTGGCGCGTCTGGGACCATCACCTTTGAGAAACACATCCGCCCGATTCTCAAGGCCCAGTGCTTCCATTGTCATGGTGAGGAAGGAGAGGTGAAAGGCGGGCTGGATGTGCGCCTCACGCGCTTTCTCCTCAAAGGTGGTGATGAAGGTCCGGCGATTGTGCCTGGGAAGGCTGCAGAGAGTCATCTGCTGAAGATGGTGCAGTCAGGCGAGATGCCGAAAGGCAAATCGAAGCTGAAAGCCACGGAGATCGCTCTCATTGAGCAATGGATCGCGCAAGGGGCTAAAACCATCCGCCCGGAGCCCGAGACGCTTGGGCCTGAGCATGCCTTTACCGATGAAGAACGCGCCTGGTGGTCCATCCAGCCCATCCAACGTCCGAAGGTGCCTGCCGTGAAAGTGGCGATCACCAATCCGATCGACGCTTTCATTGCCGATAAACAAGCGGCTAACCAATTGTCATTCTCTCCTGAAGCTGACCCTGTCACCTTGATTCGCCGCCTCAGCTTTGATCTGACGGGGTTGCCTCCAACTCCTGAGGAAGCTCAGGCTTTTGTCGCGGCTTATGTGAAGGCTCCTCAGCAAGCCTACGATGAAGCGATCACGCGTTTGTTAGCCAGCCCCGCCTATGGCGAGCGCTGGGGGCGTCATTGGCTGGATATCGCTGGCTATGCGGATAGCGACGGCTACACGGACAAGGACCTGGAGCGTAAGTGGGCTTACAAGTATCGCGACTACGTCATCAACTCGCTCAACAAGGACAAACCCTTCGATCAATTCGTGCGTGAGCAAATCGCTGGGGATGAGATGGTGCCCCAACCGCATAAGAATCTCAGTGCGGAGGCCATCGAGAAGATCACCGCCACCGGCTTCTTGCGCATGGCTGCAGACGGCACGGGTGCGATGAATGATAAGGTGGCTCAAAACTCCACCATTGCGGATACCATCAAGATCGTCAGCACGGCCTTCTATGGCATGACGATTGGCTGTGCCCAATGCCATGATCATCGTTATGACCCGATCAGCCAAGCGGACTACTACCGTCTGCGGGCAGTGTTCGAGCCGGGCTTCAATACGACGAAGTGGAGAGTGCCCAACGGACGCCTTGTCTCGCTATTAACCGATGAAGAGCGGGCTGCGGGAGATAAGATCGAAGTGGAGGCTAAAAAACTGGATGCAGCGCGTGCCGCGAAGACGGAGGAGTTTATCACGGAAGTGTTGGAAAAAGAGGTGGCCAAGGCCGAGGAAAAAGACCGTGAATCCCTGCGCACGGCTTATCGCACGGAGGTTAAGAAGCGCACCCCTGAGCATTTGGCCTTGCTGAAGAAGTATCCACGAGTGGCTAAGTTGAGCTCTGGTTCGCTTTACCTTTACGATACGACTTATAAGACCAAGCATGCAGACACCTTGAAGAAGATGGCCGAGGAAGCTGCTGCAGTCCGTGCGACGAAGCCGAAGGAGGAGTTTCTCCAGGCCTTTGACGAGCTGCCCCTCAAGCCAGAATTGGTGCCCGCTACCTTTGTGTTCCATCGCGGAGATATCGAGCAGCCTAAGGATAAGGTGAAGCCTGGTGACCTCACCGTCTTGGCAGGGCAGCGCGAAATTGAGGTGCCAGAAAAAGCGTCTAACTTACCGACGACAGGACGTCGCCTTGCGTTTGCCAATTCACTGACAGACGGGAAACACCCGCTTTTGGCACGGGTGATCGTCAATCAAGTTTGGAAGCGTCACTTTGGTAAAGGGATCGTCAATACACCGGATGACTTCGGCCAATTGGGCGAGCGTCCGAGCCACCCCGAACTGCTCGATTGGCTGGCCAGTGAGTTCATGCGTCAGGGTTGGAGCCTGAAGAAGCTGCATCATTTGATTCTATCCAGCACCACCTATCGCCAGTCCTCATTACGGGATGCGGAGCGGGAGCGGATTGACCCGGATAATCGACTGCTCAGCCGCATGAATGTTCTGCGTTTAGAAGCTGAGACCCTGAGGGATTCTTTCTTGGCTGTTTCTGGCAAGTTGAATCCTAAGTTAGGTGGGCAGCCTGTTCCTGTGACCTTCAACGAAGAAGGACAAATCGTCATTGGCATCGACACTCGTGATGCCGCAGGCCGCCAGACTGGAAAGTTTGTCACTTTGGAGGGTGAGGAATATCGGCGCAGCATCTATGTGCAGGCTCGCCGCAGCACACCGCTGGAGATGTTTGCCACCTTCGATGCACCGGCCATGACGGATCCCAACTGCGCGAGCCGTCCGGTGACGACGGTCAGCCCTCAGAGTCTGCTGCTCATGAACAATGGATACATGCGTGAGCATGCACAGGATCTGGCTCTGCGTGTGCAGCGTGAAGCGGGGCCAGACTTGGAGAAGCAAGTCCAGCGTGCTTGGGAGCTCAGCTTTAGCCGCAGTCCGAGCATGTCGGATCAGCTTGAGGCGATGGCCTTGGTCAAGGCTCAGACGGAGCATTACAAAAGCCATCCCGCCAAGTTGGAGCACGTGGCTGCGGCTCCGGAGAAGAAGGATGCAGATCCTGCTTTGTTAGGCCTTGCAGCTCTGTGTCATGCCTTGCTCAGTTCCAATGCCTTCCTGTATGTGGATTGATCCGTATGGCGCTCTTGCCTGAACTTTTTGCCCTGTTTCATTATGTGTGTCACGCTTCCTGCGTCTTCCCTTAGCCGTCGTGAATGGCTGCACCGCAGTGCTTATGGCATTGGCGGCATTGCTCTGGCATCGCTCCTGCAACGCGAAGGACTCCTGGCCAACCCTGCTTTGGCGGGAGGACAGCCGCAGCATTTCGATCTCACTCCCAAACCTGCTCATGGCTTTGGTCAGGCCAAAGCCATGATCTCCATGTTCATGCAGGGCGGGCCGAGTCACATTGACATGTTCGAGCCGAAACCCGAGCTGATGAAGCTGGATGGCAAAGACTTTCCGGGTGAGGTGAAGTATGACGATGCGGCAGGTGCCAGCCGTGAGGTGATGGGACCTCAGTGGAAATTCCGCCCGCGGGGTGAGAGTGGCATCGAGATGAGTGACCTAGTGCCCCACATGGGGAGTATCGCGGATGAAATGACGCTGATCCGTTCGATGCATACCGGAGTGAACAATCACGGTCAGTCCATCTATGCCTTGATGAATGGCCAGATCGTCGGCGGCAGACCCACCCTGGGGAGCTGGATCACGTACGGCCTGGGCAGTGATAACCAAGATCTACCTGCCTACGTGGCTTTGACAGATCCGCGCGGCCTGCCGGTGCTGGGCGTGGACAACTTCAGCAACGGCTGGTTACCCTCGGTTTACCAGGGCACCGTCGTGCGCTCCAAGGAGCCACGCATTCTCAATCTCGATCCCCCAATGTCCCTAAAGGGCGAGGCGCAAACGCGCTATCTCAATTTTGTACAGCGTCTGAATCGAGAGCATGCAGACGCCCGGCCGGGAGAGACCGACTTGGAGGCACGCATTCAGAGTTTCGAACTGGCAGCTCGCATGCAAACGGCTGCGAAAGAAGCTCTCGATATCAGTGGTGAGAGTGAAGCGACGAAGAAGCTCTACGGTATCGATAAACCGGCTACCGAAGAGTTTGGTAAGCGGTGCCTGATTGCTCGGCGCTTGGTGGAGCGAGGCGTGCGTTTTGTTTCCATCTTCACGGGTAACCAGACTTGGGATCATCACAGCAGCATCCTCACCAGTTTGCCCAAAGCCTGTGAGCAGGTGGATCAGCCTGCGGCCGCTTTGGTTCTGGATCTGAAACAGCGGGGCCTCCTGGATTCCACCATCGTCCACTGGGGCGGTGAAATGGGGCGCTTGCCAGTGATTCAAAACCGAGCAGGTGCCAGCGGTCGTGCCACCGTGGGCCGGGATCACAATACCTACGGCTTCAGCATGTGGGTGGCAGGCGGTGGGTTTAAGGCCGGTCATGTCCACGGGGCCACGGATGAATTTGGTCACCATGCCGTGGAAAAGGTGGTGAACCACTATGACTATCACGCCACCTTGCTGCACCTCTTTGGTCTCGATGCCAAGAAGCTCAGCTACAAGCGAAATGGCACCGAACAAGTGCTCGTCGAAAACCCCGCTGCACGTGTGGTGTCGGAGTTGCTGGCATGAAGATCGCTCACTTGTTGATCGCACTCGTAGGACTCTTGGTTTCAGCTCAAGCGGCTGACTCTAAGGCTGCCTTACGTCTTTTGCGTGACGAGTGTCTGGGCTGCCATAAACCGGGGAAGGCCAAGGGAGGACTCCTGCTGACGACGCATGAAAAGATGATGCAGGGCGGCGATAGCGGCATGGCGATTGTGCCCGGGAAGGCGGAGCAAAGTCTCTTGTATCAATTGCTTCTGCCAGACGCAGATCCCCAGATGCCGCCGAAAAAAGCCCTGTCTTCAGAGGCAGTCGCCGTGGTTAAGGCCTGGATCGATGCAGGTGCCGTCTGGGACTCGACCGTTTTTGATGAGGCTCCGAAGCCTAGGCCCGTCAAGTTAAGTGGATTGCCAGAAACCTATCGTCCTGTTTTGTCGTTGGCCCTGTCCCCTGACAATCAGTCTCTGGCCGTGGCAAGGGGGCCCACCGTGTTTGTGTTCGATCTATCCCGACCCGAAAGACCTGTGAAGAGCAAGCTTGAGGGCCACGTGGAGGCGATTCAGTCGCTGGCTTGGACATCGGACGGCCGTTATCTTGTTTCCGGTGGTTTCCAAAAACTCATCCTCTGGGATGTGCAGCTTCAGGCGCCGGCCAAGACTTTGGAAGGCACCTTGATGGGTAACATCACGGCAGTGGCTGCGACTCAGGCCCACTTGTTCGCCGCTGATGGAGAAGCCGGAGGAGCTGGATTTATCCGGAAGTTCGATCTTCAGTCAGGGAAACTGATGGCCACTTGGAAGGCTCATGAAGACAATGTGTTAGCCCTGCGCTTGTCATCCCGTGGGGACCGTTTGCTCAGTGGCGGTGCGGATAAATTGGCCCGGCTTTGGGATGCTGAAAGTCACGCATTGATGGCTTCTTACGAAGGTCATACGAATCATGTGCTCTCGGTCGCCTTTAACAAAGAAGCGACTCAGATTGCGACCGCAGGGGCGGATCGTGAGGTTAAGGTGTGGGATGTCTCAAGTCGCGAGCAAGATGTCACCTTGGGGGATAAGAAGATGGTGTTTACAGGGGCCGCCTGGACGCCTGACGGCAAGTCCTTGGTGATCGTGACCGATAAAGGCAGTGGCAGCGTCCATTCGGAATTAAAGAAGCACGATGGAGCTCAGCGCAGCGAGACGGGCAAGACCCTCAAACTGACCTCCGTGAATGAATCTCTCACTTCCGTGGTGATCACGGATGACTCGAAGTGGATCTATGCCGGGAGTTTTGAAGGCAATGTCCATATCTGGGATGGGGGTGGCAAACCTGCCGGTGTCTTGATGTGGCCTAACGAACAACGATAAGAATCCGAACGATGATGCGTATGTGGCTTATGATTCGGCTTTCTCTGCTCAACCCTATGCTGGTGGCTCTCGCAGCCAGCCAAGGCTGGGCCCAGGAGAAGCCTGTCAGCTTCGTTCATGATGTCATGCCACATCTCATGAAGGCGGGCTGTGCGGCGGGGAATTGCCACGCTAAACCTGAAGGGCAGAACAACTTTAAGCTGTCCGTATTCGGATACGATCCCAAGCATGACTATCATGAGATTGTGCGTGATGATCGTGGTCGCCGAGTCTTTCCTGCGGCACCTGAGGAAAGCCTGCTGTTAAAAAAAGCGACGGGAGAGGTGCCTCATGAAGGTGGAGCCCGGATCAAACGAGACAGTCTGGCGTATCGCTACACCGTGGCATGGATTCGAGCTGGAATGCCCATGGAGATTCCCGGCGAACCCCAGCTAGCCCAAGTGCAGGTGGAGCCACGTGAGAAAAACTATCGGAAAGCGGAGACGCAGCAGCTCAAGGTGATGGCTAAGTTTTCAGACGGCACTCAGCGGGATGTCACGGCTCTGAGTGATTATCTATCCCAAGACAAGGAAGTCGCTGATGTGGATGAGCTTGGGCGAGTCGAGGTTGGAAGCGTCAGCGGTGAGGGTGTGATTGTGGTGCGCTACATGGGCTTCGTAGATGTGGCGCGTGTGACTGTGCCTACCGAGAAGGCTCTGCCAACGGAGTTGTATGCGAAGTTACCCGTGAACAACGAGATTGATCGATTGGTTTATGCCCGACACCAAAAGCTGGGGATCTTACCGTCAGACACTTGCACGGATGAAGAGTTCTTGCGGCGCGTCTCCATGGATTTGGTTGGGCGCTTGCCAACGGGAGATCAGGCACGGCGTTTTATTGCTGATCTACGGACAGACAAACGTCAGCGTCTGGTGGATGAACTTTTGCGTGACCCTAACTACGCTGACCACTGGGCTGTCAAATGGGGGGATCTGATCCGGCCTAACCCATCTCGCGTCGGTGTGAAGCCGGTCTATCTGTTGGATGCGTGGCTTCGTGACAGTTTCCGTCAGAACAAGCCTTACGATCAGATGGTTCGTGAGCTTTTGACGGCTGAAGGAAGTTCCCACGAGTATGGACCTGTAGCGGTGCTACGTGATAAGCGAGAGCCGATCGATGCCAGTTCGTTCGTCAGTCAGATCTTTCTGGGAGTGAGGTTGGATTGCGCCAAGTGTCACCACCATCCGAGCGAGAAGTGGACCCAGGAGGATTATTATCAACTCGCGGCCTTCTTTGGTCAGATGAAACGTAAGGGGCAGGCGATCTCCGCGCCAATCTCGGGGGAGCCTGAATATTGGTGGTATGGCGGCAAAGGCGAGGTGACTCACCCGGTGACCGATGCTGTGATGGTGCCCAAACCGCCGGACGGTCCGGAAATGCCGTATGTGAAAGGGCAAGACCCACGGGTGGCATTAACCGACTGGATGGCCAGC
This sequence comes from Prosthecobacter debontii, assembly GCF_900167535.1. Classification (NCBI taxonomy): domain Bacteria; kingdom Pseudomonadati; phylum Verrucomicrobiota; class Verrucomicrobiia; order Verrucomicrobiales; family Verrucomicrobiaceae; genus Prosthecobacter; species Prosthecobacter debontii. Next base: position 73,097 of record NZ_FUYE01000020.1, on the reverse strand, counting down.
AGTGACAATCCGTTCTTTGCCAAAGCCATCGTCAATCGCATTTGGTCCGACTTCCTTGGCCGAGGTATCGTCGATCCCGTGGATGATTTTCGGGTGTCTAACCCACCCACCAACGAAGACTTGCTGGAGTGGCTGGCGCATGATTTCAGTTCGCACGGTTATGATTTGAAACACCTGATGCGCACGATTGTGAACTCAAGAACCTATCAACTGAGTTCCCAGCCCAATGACAGTAATCTGGCGGATAACAAAAACTTCTCGCACAGTCTCAAGCGACGCCTCAGTGCCGAGGTGCTTCTAGATGCAGTCAGCGATTTGACGGGTATTCGGGATGCTTTCAGTGGTCTGCCGCCGAACTCGCGGGCCGTGCAGACATGGAATCACGAGCTTGATAGCGATTTCTTGGATGCTTTTGGAAGACCGAATGCGAGTCAGGAATGCCCTTGTGAGAGAGATCGCAAATCCAGTGTGGTGCAGGCTTTGCATCTGATGAATTCCAACAGTCTTCAGACCAAGCTGAGCAGCCCTTCTGGGAAGCTGAAGGCTCTGGCCAAGGGAAACTTGCCTGAGCCCAAAGTGGTGACGGAGATCTACTTGGCGGCCTACAACCGGTTACCGACCGATCAGGAACTTAAAACAGCTCTTCAATTCTTTTCCCAACCAGGTAGCACGCGTGAGATCGCTATCGAGGATCTGGCGTGGGCGTTGATCAACTCGGCGGAATTTGTTTTCAATCACTAACCCTTCGCTCGCACCCTGCGTCACCCATGAAGTATAATTGCAATGGCCTTGGCCGCCGAGATTTCCTCCAGACAGGCTTTGCCGCGCTGGGTGGGATCGCTTTCTCGGATATTCTGGCTCTGCGTGCCCAGGCGGCTCAGGCACGTGGCAAACTGAGCCCTGATCAGATCAATTGTATCCTGGTGTGGTTGGATGGAGGTCCATCGCATTACGAGACATTCGATCCTAAGCCTGAAGCTCCCAAAGAGATCCGGGGGGAATTCAAATCCATCCCCACGTGCGTGCCGGGGGTTCATTTCAGCGAAACCCTGCCTCGGCTGGCCAAAAGCTTTAACAAGTTCACGGTCGTTCGCTCCATCTGTCACAAGGATCCCAATCACGGTGGAGGAAATCATTATTTAATGACGGGATCCCCCACTCCGGTGCCCGTGGGGTGTGGGGCATTTGTAAGCTTTCATCCATCGTTCGGCTCCATGGTTTCTCATGAGCGCGGTATTCGCGGTGGCTTGCCGGCTTACATGAGTCTGCCTGCGGCCTCGCGCTCTGGAGGTCCGAATTTCCTCGGAGCCCAGCACGCGCCATTTGTGATTGGAGGAGATCCCAACAGCAAGTCCTTCCGTGTGCGTGATGTGGCCATCCCACAAGAGATCAGCGAGGGGCGAGCCATGAGTCGGAATCGCCTGCGAGCCTCGCTGGATAACCTCAAGCGCATTACTGATAAGGCGGCTGAAGATCCGACGGTGGGTTTCGACCAGTTTTATCAGCAGGGGCTTGAGCTTGTCACTTCTCCGACAGCTCAGGCGGCTTTTGATCTGAGCAAGGAATCTGAAGCCACACGTAAGCTCTATGGTGAAAATGACTTCGGCCAACGCTTGCTTCTAGCGCGCCGTTTGGCTGAGGTGGGCGTCTCTTTCACCGTCGCCTATTGGGGCGGATGGGATCATCATCGTGATATCTTTAAAACTTTCAAAGGTGGGTTTGCCGACAAGCTGGATCAAGGATTGAATGGATTGATCACTGACCTCGACCAGCGCGGGATGCTGGACAATACGCTGGTCATTTGTTTGGGTGAGTTTGGCCGCACGCCGAAGGTGAATAAGGATTCCGGTCGGGATCATTGGCCGGGCGCGATGAGTGTGCTGATGGCAGGTGCGGGCATCCCTGGCGGACAAGTGGTGGGAGCCACCGACCCCAAGGGCTACTACGCTGCCGAAAACATTTATTCGCCTGAAGACTTTGCGGTCTCTCTCTACACCAAATTGGGGATCGATCCGCACCAGGTTCTGCACACCAACACGGGTCGCCCCCTGCAACTGGTGAATGGCGGCAAGCTGATCAAGGAGCTATTCGTGTGAAGAACAGAGTCGTGACGAGAGTCTGGAGAGTGATTCTCCCCGGTTGGATCAAAGGCATCATCGGCGTTTACTGTCTGGGTGGGCACACTCAGGCAGTCTTAGCCGATGCGCCGAGAATGGAGGCACTCTTCCCCGCAGGAGGGCAAAAGGGCTCCAGCTTTGAGGTCTCGGTGACCGGGAAGGTGGGAGCTGAATGCCGACTCTGGACCAATGCTCCAGGGGTCTTCTTCATGCCGACTGGGCGTAAACAGGAGTGGCGGGCAACGGTGTCGGATCAAACGAAGCCTGGCTTGTATCTCGTTCGTGCCATCAATGATGAGGGAGCTTCAGAGCCTCGGTGGTTTAGCATCGGATCGTTTGCTGAGATGCTTGAAAATGAGCCTAACGATGAGTTGGGTAAATCTCAGGAGGTGACGAAATTACCGATCTGCATCAATGGTCGCCTCGATAAAGGTGGAGATGTGGATGGCTATGCCGTGCGCTTAGATGCTGGGCAAACGCTCACGGCCGTGGTTGAAGCGTATGCGCTAGGTTCCGGTGTGGATATGCTGGCTCATGTGATAGATGAAAAGGGGATTCGTGTTTTGACCGCCAGTGATGGGCGTAACTTAGACCCCTCATTGGCTTTCAAGGCCCCCGCAGCGGGGCTCTATACGGTGCAACTCGCGGGTTTTGCCCATCCGCCGGTGGCAGATGTCCGGTTTACCGGCGGTGCGTCGGTGGTGTATCGTCTTCACCTGACCCGAAGTGCGGTGGCGACGCACCTATTTCCGCCAGTCGTGAGCAGGCAGGGTAAACATGACGTCACTCTCGCAGGTCCAGATATTCCGGCCAGCCAGAGCAAATACAGTTATTCACCGAATGAGCTTCAGGTGTTCGAACCATGGGTTCAGTTGACGCCTCCAGCGGCCGTATTGCCTCTCCAGGCGGTGGTAACATCTGAGGCTCCGATCCTTGAAAAGGAACCGAATGACAGCCGTGAACAAGCCACTTCCATAACGACCGTGTATGCCAGCGGCGTGATTCAGACGAAGGGAGATGTGGATCGCTACGCCGTGGAAATGAAAAAGGGGCAGAAGCTTCAGGCAAGAATCTGGGCCAAACAATTGGGACTCCCTTTGGATGCAATCGTCTCAGTGGAAACTCCAGATGGAAAGGTGATGACTTCCAGTGATGACGTCAGCGAGCTGAACCGTGATCCACTTTTGACCTGGACGGCAACGAGCGAGGGGCAGCATCAAATCGTGGTGGAGGATCTGATGCATCAGGGCAGCGCCCAACATGCTTATGTGTTGGAGGTGAGGCCCCCTGAACCCGACTTCCAAGTGGATCTGGTTGACGTCAAGGCCCTACTGCTAGAGGCCGGGAAAACAGTCAGTTTGAAGGCAAAAATCAAGCGTCTGAATGGATTCAAAGCTCCTTTGGTCGTTCGAGCCTCTGGCTTGCCTGTGGGTGTGCATGCCCCCGACGTAACCGTGCCAGACAAAGATGGAGAAGTTGAGCTGAAGATTCACGCCGCCGTGAATGCTCCTGCGAGTGGACAGCCGATCCAAGTGGAGGTCTGGACTGGGGGAGAGGGGGCCCAAATGCATGTTGCCCAAGGAGCACTACGGGGTGAAAATCAGCGGGGCACCTCGCTCCTCGATACAACGTCCCAGGTGTGGGTGACGGTCAAACCGAAGCGAGACTGAAAGGTCCCATCACCCTAAAAGGGCTTCCAGGCGCTTTACGCTGACAGGTTGGGCGGTGCCAAGTTCTTGGGCAAAGACGGAGACTCGGTATTCTTCAAATAGCCAGCGGAACGCTTCGCGATTGGCCTCGCTCACTTCCTGTTCCCAGCCATTGAAGTCTTGAATGTAGGCGGCTTTCTCCAGATCTTTGGCGGGGTTGTTGGAAGCTCGCTCGGCGCGAAGAAGAATGGCTTTGAGGTAGCGAGGAAGGTGCTGGAGCTGAGTGTGGGGAGTCGCTGTCAGAAGATTGGCGGGAACCAGCCGATTGACGTCTTGTTCCAACCCCGCATAACGCCGAGGGAAGGCCAGGATTTTGGTCCTGAGATCATCGATTTGTTTCAGCAGCTCACGCACTCGATGGGTGATGGCGGGTAAGTCACGCTTGGCGCGCTCGCACATCTCCAGAAAGCGCTTTTGGCTTAGAGGTAGCAATGGATCTAGGCGCAAGACATGCGCCAGGATGTGATGATAGGCAGCCTCGGAGCGATTCTCTTGTGAGGAAGCCGATGGTGAAGCGGCGGATGAGCCCAAAGCTGCCAGACCACTTTGAAAGCTAAAGTTTTTCTGGGCTACGGGTTTGATATCCAGTACGCGCAACTCTTTGTGCAGCCAAGCTAGATCCTTGCCTAACCAGTTTTCAGCGAGTTTACGAACCGCTGCTGGACTGTGCTGAAGAGCCTCGGCAGGTGTTTTGAAAAGACGGATATCCACCTCATCGTCCCGAAGCTTGAGTCCTGGGTAACCCAGCACAGGGACGTTATGGATCACCTCGACCTGCAAGGTTTCCGGCAAGTCGCCAAAGGACCAAGTGGTAAGAGCATAATCTTCGAAACGTTTGGCCACCTCGTCCCAACGGCTCGACTTGCGCTCCTGCTTACGCACGGTTTCACGAATGCTGTCGAGATCGCGACTGGTCAGCACGGTCTTATTTCCCTGAGCGATGACTTCGACGCGAGGTTTGAGGTAATCGGGCAGAGACTGCTCGTTCCAGTCGCTGGCCTGGACTTCTAAACGGTAGCGTTGGCGAAGAAAGATTGCGAGGGCTCCGTGGAAATCTTCACGTCCCGGATTGAAGTCACGAACGATCTCACGGGCTCGAGCTTCGAGGGGTAAGAGTTCACGCCGAACGTTTTTCGGGAGAGCACGAAGCAAGGTGAGGATTTGCTCCTCGCGCAAGCCGGGAACCATCCACAGCACTTGCCCGCTGGTCAGATGTTCCGCCATGGGCAGCGGCACCTGGACCGTGACGCCATCGTCCTCTTGGCCGGGTTTATAGGCGTAGGTGATCGGCAGCACGGCATTCCCTACCGGCGCAGTATCGGGAAACATCTGGAGATCGCATGAGAGATCGTCTCCCCCGGTGAGATCTTCCTCGCGCGCGCAGAGAAACCCGGGCTCTTCGCGAACGCGGGCATTCACCAGCTTATTCAGATCATGCACGGACGAGATGTTCTGGAGCCGGGCCCGGTAGAACTCGAAGAGATGCTCCTCGACGGCATAGACACGGCTGCTGCGCACACGAGTCAGAGCGGCCTCCAGACGATCGCGAAGCTTCTGGTTATGCTGGAAAAAGCGATGCGGCAGATGGGTGGTGCCCTCCAATAAGGCCCCGCGAATGAACAACTGGGTGGCGGCGATGGGATCGATCTTACCGAAGTCAATCGGTTGGCGTTTGACCTCCAAGCCATGCAGGAGCAGTCGCTCTGTCACGAGCACGCGCCCGGCTTTAGCGCTCCAATGAGGTTCACTGTAGCGGCGCTCCAGCAAATGGGCTCCCAGTTCTGCGGCCCACTGCGGATCAATCCGAGCCAGAGTGCGGGCGAAGAGCTGAGAGGTCTGAACGATTTCTCCCGCAACGATCCACAAAGGCTGGCGGGTTTTCTCTTGGCCCGGTTTGCCGCCCTGCTTCTCGCGGCGTTCATAGAGGTGGGAACCTGGGAACACTGTAACCTCGCGGTTGCCGGCGGCTTTGTAGAGGTTGCGTTCGAGACGTGTGGCGATGTGCCCCAAATGACCGGCGAGGATGCAGCGATGGAGCGCTTGTTGGTTGGCCTGCTCCTCATCTGGCTCGCTCTCCTTCACCGTGACTTTGTCCCAGGGCGAATTCGAAGCGGCTTGGGGCGCACTAGCGGTTTTTTTAGCGACTGGAGAGGGCGGCGAAGCTGCCGAGGATGCTTGATGGGCAGCTCGACGGTCTTCACGGAAGGTGTCCCGCAATTGCTGCCAGACATCCCGCCATTCCGTCATGCGGGTAAAGCTCAGGAAGTTGGCTTTACAGAATTTACGCAGTGCGTTTTTGCCAGTGCTTTCCGGTTCTGGCATTGCCCGCCAGATCTTGATCAGGCCGAGAAAGTCAGATTCAGGCGTGGCGAAGCGTTTGTGAGCGGCCTGGGCTTGCTCTCGTTTCTCTTCGGGACGTTCACGCGGATCGGGGATACTGAGACCTGCCGCGATGATGAGCATGTCCTCCAGGCAGTGTTCCTGGCGGGCCTGGAGCAGCATGCGGCCAAGAGTCGGGTCCAGCGGCAGCGCGGCTAATTCTCGTCCTGTCGGGGTCATCTCATGGGTTTCCCCCAGAGCTCCGAGTTCGTGGAGGAGGTCGTAGCCTGCACGGATGGCCGCACTGACGGGAGGATTGATGAAAGGAAAGGTCTCGATCTCGCCTAACTTAAAGGCCTTCATCCGAAGGATGACTTCAGCTAAGTTCGAGCGCTGAATTTCTGGCTGAGTGAAGCGAGGTCGTTTATTGAAGTCCTCCTCTTCGTAGAGGCGGATACACACCCCATCCTGAAGACGTCCGGCACGTCCGGCACGTTGATTGGCGCTGCTCTGGCTGATGACCTCCACAGGCAGGCGTTTGGTGCGCGTGCGTGGATTGTAGCGGCTCATGCGTGCCAGTCCCGTATCCACCACATAGCGGATGCGGGGAAGCGTGATGGAGGTCTCCGCCACGTTGGTGGCGACGATGACTCGGCGTTTGGAACCTGGAGAGAAGACGCGTTGCTGCTCGTGAGCGGCCATGCGGCCAAACAATGCCAAGACCTCCATGCCTTTACCCAGACGCCCATCCAAGAGATCTCGGGTGTCGCGGATATCGCGCTCGGTGGGCATAAATACCAAGACGTCGCCATCACTGGTCTCGATCAGCACCTCTTCGACCGCGCTTACCGCTGCTTCGATATGGCTGGGGTCCTCGTCATCTTCACCTACCGGTTGATAGCGGATCTCCACGGGATAGAGTCGCCCGGACACCTCAATGATCGGAGCATTGCCAAAGTGAGCGCTGAAGGCCTCGGTATCAATCGTGGCGGAAGTGACGACCAGTTTCAGGTCGGGGCGTTTGGTGAGAAGGCTTTTGAGATAGCCTAACAAAAAGTCAATGTTGAGGGACCGTTCATGAGCCTCATCCAGGATCAGCATGGAATAGGCACGGAGCAGGGGATCACTCTGAATCTCGGCCAGCAAGATGCCGTCCGTCATGAACTTCACGCGCGTGTCGCGGCTCGTGTCGTCACTGAAGCGCATTTTGCAGCCGACTTGGCGGCCCCAGGTCACGTCGAGTTCCTCCGCCACCCGTTTGGAGACGCTCATGGCGGCGACACGCCGAGGCTGGGTGCAGCCGATCATGCCGGGATTTTCTCCCAGCACCTCCAGACACATTTTGGGTAATTGGGTCGTTTTGCCTGAGCCCGTTTCCCCCGCAAGGATCACGACTTGGCTGTTGCGGATGGCCGTGAGGATGTCTTCACGACGCGCAGTGATGGGGAGGTCTGCGGGGTAACGGATCAAAATCGGGAAGGGACGTTGGAGGGGCACCTAACATGCCGATAAATGGGCTGTGAGCAAATGCCGCGCACCGTCCACAGGGGATCTAGAGGCGCCGCCAGCGTGCCCGGTGGATGGAGCGTCCGCTCTCAAGCCAGTGCTGCTCGAAATCTGTGGTGGGATAAAAGAACGCGTCTTGGGGCCAGTCCAGAGCCTCGAATTCCGGCCTTGAACCCAGGCTGGCGAGGGCGTCTTCAAAGTAAACGCGGTCATCCGTTTTCAGCAAAAACTCACCGCCTGGTTTGAGAATGCGAGCTAGGCCAGTGAGGAATTCGTCCTGATTCACCAGACGTCGAGCCGCGTGGCGTTTTTTGGGCCATGGGTCAGGACAGAGTAAGTGCAGGCGCGAGACACCAGCGGTGGGCAGCAGCCAGCCGACCGCGTAGCCGCTCTCCACTCGCATGACTTTGGCATTATCCAGACCTCTGCGATTGATTTTGCGGCTGGTTTTGGACACGCGTCCCAGCATTCTCTCGACACCTAAAAACTGACGATCTGGAAACTGCGCAGCCATCCCGAGGAGGAAGGTGCCTTCGCCGCTGCCCAGATCGACCTCGAGGGGGCGGGAGGTATCGGCAAAGACTTCACTGGCTTGCAATTCACGAAAATAATCAGGCGGAATAAAGAGGGACATTACGATTACAAATGAGTCGTGACATTCATCACTCTGCAACGTAATCCGTATATCAAGACAGTCTTCATCCGTCTGTCTGAACCTTCGAGACATTCCAACTGACCATGAACCGCCGCTTTTTCATCACCACTACCGGGGCCGCAGTTGCAGGCTCTCTTCTCAGCACTGGAGCTCAGGCCGCTACCAGCATCACTCTTGATCAGGCCCCACTGCCTTACCCTCCGGAAGCTCTGGAGCCGCACATTGATGCCACGACCATGAACATTCACTTTGGCAAGCATCACGTGGCCTACATCACCAACCTGAAGAAAGCCCTGGATGAAGCCAAGCTGGAGACCTCCAACGTGGTGGAACTGATCAGTGGCATTTCAAAGCTGCCCGAGGCCGTGCAGACAGCTGTGCGCAACAATGGCGGTGGTCATGTGAACCATACCTGGTTCTGGCAGTGGATGGCCCCAGCAGGCAGTGGTGCGACAGCCCCTGAAGGCAAGCTGGGCGAGGCCATTCAGAGCAGCTTCGGCAGTGTGGACGACTTTAAAAAACTTTTCAGCGAGGCTGCCGCGAAGCGTTTTGGCTCCGGCTGGGCTTGGCTGATCGTCAAAGCCGACGGCAAGCTGGCAGTGACCTCCACTCCGAATCAGGATAACCCGCTCATGAAAGGCGTGGTTGCAGACAGCGATCTGGGGACACCGATCCTGGGTCTGGATGTCTGGGAGCACGCTTACTATCTGAAGTATCAGAATAAGCGCCCCGACTATGTCAGCGCCTGGTGGAACGTGGTGAACTGGGATGCCGTTGCCAAAGGTTATTCAGCGGCTAAGGCCTGATTGAGGCATCTCCTATGGCAGCCTTGATCGAGGTTAAGCTCACGGAGTTGGCGCAGTTGTTCAATTCAATGGACCCTTCGCCATTCCATGAACGTGATCTCGATCATGACGCTGAGCAGTTCATCGTGAGTTGGGCGCAGGAGCATCCACGGGATGAGGAACTGCGCCTGATCATTCATTTAACGTCGCCACTCTCGCCGGGGGACTCTACGTCCGTCCCGTCGGTGCAGGAGTCGGTGCGGCATTACTTTGCCTACCGGGCTGATTTGCTCTGGAGGGAGTTTCGCCAGCTCATGAAAGAGGGAAGGATCTCTCTGCTGGTCGGGCTCACCTTCCTGGCTCTCTGTCAGGCTGCGTTGATCCTTTTCATTCCGACGACGGCCGAGGGGATCGCTTCCCTGTGGCCGCCACTCTTGGCTAAAACGAGTAGCTTCCTTCGAGAAGGGCTAACGATCGTTGGTTGGGTGGCCATGTGGCGTCCTTTGGAGATTTACCTCTATCGTTGGTGGCCCCTGTTGGCAAAGCGCCGACTGTATTCCAGGCTGGCACGCATGGGCGTCGAGATTCGTCCGGCGGCTTCTTGAAGGATTCGGTGAGGATTGTTACGCTCTCGAAGCGTATCCCCGTCATGAAACGCTCTCTTTTTATCGCGATCTTGTGTCTTTGCCCCTTTCTGCTGATGGCGGCTGATAAGGTTAAAGACGTCACCCCAGATGAAGCAGAGAAACTGATCTCGAAATCCGAAGTGACCGTGCTGGATGTGCGGACGGAAGAGGAGTTCAAGGAAGGTCACATCAAGGGGGCGAAGAACGTCGATATCATGAGTAAAGACTTTGCCCAGAAGCTGGCGCAGCTCGATAAAACCAAACCCGTCTTGGTCCATTGCCAAGCGGGAGGGCGCAGCACGCGTTCTCTTCCCAAGTTAGAGCAGGCTGGCTTTAACGAAATCTACCACCTCAAAGGCGGTATGAGTGAGTGGCAGGAGAAAGGCAAGCCGGTGGAAAAATAACAGGAACAGCCAGCCCCTCAAAACAACAAGCCGCACCAGGAGTGCGGCTTGTTGTTTTGAGCTGTCTTGGGGCGTCCTTATTCCTTCACCACCTTACCACCCAGAGATAGAATGCGCGCCTTGCCTTTGGCGTCTTCCGCCTCGGCGATCTGGCCATTGCGCACATACATTTGAGAAAGTCCTGTCCAGGCGAGGAGATCGTTGGGACGTAGGGTGGTGGCCATGAGACCTGCACCGATGGCTTCTTTGATCTCGCCGGTTTTCAGGAGAGCCATGCCGAGAGCTTGCCACCCGTCAAAAAACTGGGGGTCCAGAGCCACGCATTGACGGTAAAGAGCGATGGCTTCGCTCAATTCACCAACGGCCAGGTGACCGTTGGCTTCATCGAGAAGATCTTCAATCGGGAGTGAATCACTCATGGAAATAAACTCCCTGAATCACTGCCTGATTAGGCTTGGGTGATCAGCATTTTGGCTTTGGACTCTTCGCGACGGCGGTTGAACCAAGCGTCGAAAAGGCGGGTGCGCTCCTGGTCGGCACGGCTGTTGCCCAGGTTGTCGCGCAGGTTGGCGCTATCGTCCCGCTTGCGCAGTTCTTTGGCCGTCACATAGACGAGAAGAGAACCACTGTCGGTATCGATGACCTTGCTCAGTTCACCGGCAGCCACGTCCTGGGCTTGACGAGCGATCAGGTAGCCGTTGGCGACGTCCTGGGCGGGTTCTGCCACGGTGATCTCAGTCACAGGGGAGAGGGTCAGTTTCTTTTCCTTGGCCAGATCGGCGATCTTCTTGCCTGCTTTCAAGCCATCCGCCAGAGCCGTGCGGGCATCATTGACGGCTTTGGCCAAGGCTTCTTGGGCTTTCTGAGCCACCAGCGTTTCTTTGACCTTGTCCTTCACTTCAGCGAGTTCCTGCTGCTTCGGCTCTTCGACCTTGGTGACGGCGAAGATATAATAACCGTTGCTGCCTTTGACCGGGTCGCTGATGGGGCGAGCTTCGGGATTGTTAGCGAAGATGGCGTCCACCAGTTCGCGCTCGGATTTGAGAGCTTCTGGGGCTGCGTCTTTCGTGAAGAGGTCGGCCTTCAGCACGGTCTCCTTGAGGGTTTTGGCGATCTCGTCAAATTTCGCTCCTGGGGCAATGCTGGCGTCGTTGAATTTATTGACGCGTTCCACCACTGCTTGCTGCAGCTTCTGGCGCTCTTCGAGAGGCTTTTTGTCGAGGTCTTTAGGATCCTCAAAGTGGACGTAGCTGATCGCACGCTTCCCGGCTGTCTTGTAATTGTCTTTGTTTTCGTCGTAATATTTCTGGATGTCTTCGTCCTTAACTTCGGCAGTCTTTTTGAAGTCTTCGAGTTTGAACTCGATGGTGTTGACCTTCAGCGTCTGATATTCACTGGCGTAGGCTTTCTCTGCTTCCAGAGGACCGGCGGTGTAGTTACCTCCCACTAGGTCTTTCAGCTTATTGTAGCCGATGCTCAGCTTCACCACTTCCAGCATATCGGCACTGCTAAAGCCATAGGAGCCCAGGGTCTGTTCGACGGTGTAGGCGCGCTGCTCACTGAAGCTGCCGTTTTCCTGCATGGCAGGGAGCTTCATCAGGGCGTTTTTAGCTTCCGCATCGCTAGGATGGATGCCCATGGATTCCATTTCATGCTGAAGCACGATTTGGTTCAGGATGAAGTTACCCCCGCGGGAGTCGTCACCACCGGCACGAGACAGGCCGCTCATCAGATCGAACATCTGCAGCATGTAGATGATGTTCATGCGACGCTCCAGACGCTGGGCTTCAGCGATGGTGTAATTGCGCCCATAGATGGTGAAGGCGGTGTCGGTAGGTTGGCCGACTTGAGTGTGATCACTCCGCTTCCAGCCGCCCCAGACGGAGAAGCTAATGATGATGATCACGGTGACTGTGATGAGGAAAGCCCCACGATGACGGCGGAAAAATTCGAGCATGGCTGGCGGAAGGTGAAACGGGCGCGCAACTAAGCCGCTGCCCTCCCAAGGGCAACCGGAAAATCAAGAACCTAAGATTGTGACGGGGCCCCCATTGGGGAATGCCTCCTATTGGCGAAATCGGAGGGAGAACAGGTCGCTGTCTCGAAGGGTAAACCGCAATCGAATGGGCTGCCCCGCCAGCTTTGCCAGGTCCTGGCCGTTCTTCCAGCGTACAGGGAGTTCGATTTGATCTCCCGTGACCGGTTCACAATCAGCCAAGGAAAAGCCAGGGATGGGAGTGCCGTGCACGTCTTGAATCTCGACTCGAAGCTGACCCACGGCGCTCCCACTGAAATTGAGGATGAGGGTTCGGCCTGTGAAAGTTATCGGTTTGGTCAGAAACTCTCCCTCCTCAGCCCCCGCGTGAACGGATGCAAAACCATCGGTGCGGAGCGTGTAGCGGTCACCACTGCGATGATAGATGGACATTTCCTGCGGACCTGTGGGCAAGACATTGCAGGCGACGTAATTGGCCCGATTGACCCAGCGGTTGGGATCGAGACCCGGCCGGATGAAGGCTTCTTTAAAAGTACGGTCAAAGGCCTCGGTTCCCGCTCGGCTGGTCATGAAGAGCACGTCCGTGACGTTGTTGGTGGTCTCACTGCCTTTCTTTTCACCGACTCCAGGCACGTAGCGGGTAGGAAGCGCGATGTAGAGATGCGGTGCGCGGAAATAGGGATGCGTCATACTGGTGTAGAGATGCTCTCCGGGTTGATTGGGCTGCATGGCGGCTGGCGGACTCCAGGTGATGAAATCCGGTGATGTGCTGCGGCTGATGGTGCGCAGCCGATCCGGCTCACTCCAGGTGCGGAAGTAACAGACGTATTTTTGCTCGGCCTCCGACCAAAACGAGACATTGGGAGAATCGAAAGCGTGTCGCCATTCGGGGCGGTAAGGGATGGCTTCGTGTTTCTTTGTCCAATGAATGCCGTCAGGGGAAACAAAGGCGAACAAGCCTCGCCCAGGTTGTGTCGTGCCGCGTTTATCTCCAGGGCCAGGATAACCCGCCAAGGCCTTGTAACGCTCTTCCTTCGGGATGCCAGGACGGTTATCGAGGAAGGGCATGAAGTTCGTGAGAAAGGGCGGCATGTTCGCCAGGATCACGTTGTTATCCCGACTGCCGTTCGCTTCGTGCAAGCCCAGCTTGGGAAAGGTCCATTCATGGCCATCCTTGCTCTCGGCATACTGGATGATCTCGCCTGGATGACCGCTGTGAAAGGGGCCTTTGTAGTTTGAGTCACTGCCGCGATACCAGGCCCGGAACAGATCGCCATCCTTGATCACCGTCATCATGTGCTGAACGGGAAGGGGAGACTGAGGACGCGGGGCCTTCACCGGTTCATGCAGCTTCAGTGAGGTCTGTGTCAGACTTTCGATGAGGTAGGGATCGACAAACAACTCCAGGCGTGAACCCAGGGAGATCGGCTCAGCCGCCGTGGCAGCGAGGCCGGGCCAGAGCCAGACAAGGGATGGAATCAGGAGCGTGCAGACCTTCATACGTTCCGTCTATAAACGGAACCGTTCGAGTCAGCTTTGCGAAGCCTGTTTTCAGTAGAAAACGGCTAACCAATAAACGCATCCATCAGGATCAAAAATCCGTGCCGGAGTAATCGCTGGGCATGCGCCAATCACCACGTGGGGAGAGGGCCACCGTGCCCACTTTAGGACCATCGGGCATAGAGGAGCGCTTGAATTGACTCTGCACAAAACGGCGCAGGAAGACCGTCAGCCAGCGCTCGATCACCTCAATGGGGTATTTATCACTGAAGGCTTGCTCGGCGAGGTAGAGGATCTTGGCTTTGCCGCATCCATGCCGCACGAAATGGAAGAGGAAGAAGTCATGCAACTCGTAAGGCCCCACGGTATCTTCGGTTTTCTGCTCCAGACTCCCATCCGCTCCAACAGGCAGGAGCTCAGGGGAAATCGGCGTGTCGATGATATCATGCAGGATAGCCCCTGCTTCAGTTGCATAGAGCTCCGTAGCGCACCATTCGATGATGTATTTCACCAGGGTTTTCGGCACCCCGACATTCACGTGATACATGGACATGTGATCGCCATTGAAGGTGCACCAGCCCAAGGCCGACTCGGATAAATCTCCGGTGCCGACAACGATGCCTCCCGTTTGATTGGCCACGTCCATGAGCACCTGAGTGCGTTCGCGTGCTTGCGCGTTTTCATACGTGACGTCGTGCAATCCTGGTGGGTGGGAGATGTCCTTGAAATGCTGCTCCACGGCGGGGCCGATGGGGATGGTGCGCAAGGGAATGCCCAGGGCTTCGGCGAGTTTCTCGGCATTGCCTTTGGTCCGGGCCGTGGTGCCAAACCCGGGCATGGTGATGGTGAGACCTGCCTCCCGCGGCATCTGAGCTCTCTTCAGAGCTTCGATCATCACCAGCAGCGCCAGCGTGGAATCCAAGCCGCCGGACAGACCTAAGACGGCCGTCTTGCTTTTCGTCTGGCGCAGGCGGCGTGCTAAGCCCGTGGCTTGGATGGCAAAGATTTCTTCGCACACCGCAGTGCGATTCACCCCTGCGGGAGGCACAAAGGGATGCGCTGAGATCGGGCGCCTAAGGCCGTCATGGGCAGGGCCACGATGATCACCGAGATGAAAGGTGACATGGGTGAATGACTTCGTGGCGGCCGCATCTCTGAAAGCCGTGCTCCGCAGCCGCTCATGCTCCAGGCGCTGAAGATCCACATCGGACATAACCGAACGTGTGTCAAAACTGAAGCGCTCGGTTTCGCTCAAGAGCATTCCATTCTCGGCGATGATGCCGTGTCCCGAGTAAACGGTATCCGTGCTGGATTCTCCCGCGCTCGCTCCGGCATAAACATAAGCAGCCAGACAGCGTGCGCTTTGCTGAGTGACTAGGGTACGACGGTAATGAACCTTGCCCAGCAGTTCGTTACTGGCGGAGGGATTGGCTAAAAGCGTGGCCCCGGCGACAGCCGCGTGGCTGGAGGGCGGAATGACAGTCCATAAATCTTCACAAATCTCGACCCCCACCACAAAGCCAGGCAGGTCCGTGGCCTCAAAGAGCAGATCCGTGCCGATCGGGGTGCCATCGTCTGTGTGACCTGACGTCAGCGTCTCTGCAGGGGAAAACCAGCGCCGTTCATAAAACTCACCTGCGTTGGGCAAAAAGGTTTTGGGAACAAAGCCGAGAATCTCACCCGCCGCGATGACCGCAGCTACATTGTAAAGGCGCCCCTGCACTGCCAAGGGAAGGCCGACAATGAGGCAGCAACCCAGGCCCGAGCTGGCTTCAGCCAACTCCTGAGCGCCTGCGAGGGCTTGCTGCTGAAGCGTGCGCAGGTAAAAAAGATCAGCGCAGGAATAGCCTGTTAGGCTCAGTTCAGGAAAAACGATAAGCCGACAACCCTCTTGCGCGAGGCGCTGCATTTCGCCTTTCAAAACGGCGACATTGGACGCGACATCCCCAAGTGTCAGCTCGGGAGATACGGTCGCGACACGCACGAAACCGTATTGCTCTCGGAGGCTGCTGGGGAGGGGTGGGTTGGGCATAGAAAGGACGATAGCATGTCTCTGCGAGCAGGCATCGAAGAAAAAAACACCTTGCATCTCGCCTCTCCCTCCCTCAAACTCCCCTTGTTCCTGGTTCTCTCAATCAGGTGAACACTGGTGACTGCTCCGGCGATTGGAGCTGTGATTTCAAAAAGCCAAGGCTCACGAAATCCATCCTGCGACAGGTCTCGGCCTGTAACTGAGCAGACACCGCGGCAAGGCCGCTCATTCCCCCAAATTCCATTCCTATCTCCCACAAGGGACTCGCCGTCTGCGAAGCGCCAGAGCCCCTTCCATTTTCCCCAACCCAGACATCGCAACATGGCAGGACATAACAAGTGGTCCAAGGTCAAGCACATCAAGGCCGTGGTGGACGTGAAGCGTGGCAAGGTCTTCAGCAAGCTTTCCAAAGAACTCACCGTCGCCGCGAAGAACGGTGGCTCCAACCCCGATCTCAACGCTCGCCTCCGCTCGGCCATCCTGGCTGCGCGTGCTGCAAATGTGCCGAATGACAACATCGAGCGCGCCATCAAGAAAGGCGCAGGAGAGTTGGAAGGTGCGGCGATTGAAGAGATCACCTATGAAGGCTATGGCCCCGGCGGTGTGGCCATGATGGTGGAAGTGGTGACGGATAACCGAAACCGCGCCGCCAATGACCTGCGGGTGCTTTTCGGTAAAAACGGCGGCACGTTTGCTGATGCAGGCAGTGTGGCCTACCTTTTCACACGGCGTGGCGAAATTCGCGTGGACAAGGGCAGCATGAGTGAAGACGAAGCCACCGAAATCGCCCTGGAAGCAGGTGCGGACGACGTCCAGGACGGAGATGATGAGTGGATTTTTTACACCGCCTCCGAACAAACTTTTCAGGTGGCATCCGCCCTGCGTGAGAAGGGGCTGACGACCAAATCTCAGAAACTGATTTATCAACCCAGCACCACAGTGACCATCACTGATGTCGAGATCGGGCGTGCCTTGATCAAGCTCTACGACATCCTCGATGACTACGACGATACGCAAAACGTCCACGCGAACTTCGAAATCGCGGACGAGATCGCCGATGAACTGTCCTAACCATTTTTGAAACCATCATGAGTGACGAACTCCTGCTCGATCTGCCAACTTCGGATGATAAGCCTGTGAAGGCTGCCAAGAAGGCTCCAGCCAAAAAGGCTGCGGCAAAAAAAGCTGCAACGAAAAAGACCGCCGCTAAGAAAGCGCCGGCGAAAAAAGCGGCTAAAGCCAAGCCTGACGAAGCGCCTGAAATCCAGCCTGAAGCCGTCGTCGCTGAAGCTCCTGCAGTCCAAGCTGCTGAAGCGAAAAAGCCTCGGGCTCCACGCAAATCAGCCGTCTCGAAAAAGGCTGCGGAGATGCTGGCGCAGATGCAACAGACGGAACAGAGTTCTGCTCCGTCAGCTCCTTCGGAAGTGACGGCGACTCAAGCCCCAGTTGCCGAAAGCGCACCCGCTGCCGCACCTGTTGAGGAGCCTCTGCCCATCATTGCTGAAGCGACTCCTGTCCCGCCACCTGCGCCTGAGAATGAGCCTGTATCGGCTCCTGCTCCAGCCCCTACGTCGGAAGCTCCTGCTCCGCCTGAACGCCGGAAGTCTAAATTTGAGCGTTGGAAGGAACGTCGTGAGCGCTTCCGCCAGGAGAAATTGGCCCGTCAGCAGGCGGCATCCGCAGCCAACGGTGGTCAATCCAGCAGCCAACCTGGCGACGATGATCGCACACGTGCTCCAGAAGTGCCGATGGGCCCCCCTGAACCCGCCGATGGCGTGCTCGAATTGACACCGAAAGGGTATGGATTCCTGCGTCAGCGTGAGCGGATGTATGCTCAGCATCCGAATGATCCATTCATCTCAGCGGATTTTATCCGTCAGTATGGTCTGCGGGAGGGGATGCAGATCAAAGGGGTGGCACAAAAAGGCCCGCGCGGCCCTCAGGTCACCAGCGTGGCTGAAGTCAATGCACGTGCGCCTGAGGCGATGCGTGACTTGCCTCTCTTCGAAGAGTTGAAAGCCATCAACCCCAACAAGAAGATTCAGCTGGAAACCGTGAAGGACCGCCTAACCACGCGTGTGATCGATATGTTCACGCCGGTGGGGCGCGGCCAACGTGGACTCATTGTGGCTCCTCCGCGTGCGGGTAAAACCACCATGCTTCAGCACATCGCCGAAGCTGTGGTGGCCAACCATCCTAACATGCATCTGATGATCCTGCTGGTGGATGAGCGGCCTGAAGAAGTGACGGAGTTCAAGCGCATCCTGCCGAAGGCTGAAATCTACGCCAGCTCGAACGATCAGGACATCAAGAGCCACACTCGCATTGCTACCTTTGCCGTGGAGCGTGCCAAGCGCTTGGTGGAGTGTGGAGAGCATGTGTTCATGCTGATGGATTCCATCACTCGTCTGGCACGTGCCTTTAACAATGCCAAACAAGGTGGTGCGACCATGAGCGGTGGTATGGGCGTGGGTGCCATGGAGATCCCTCGCCGCCTTTTCGCGGCGGCTCGTAACACTCGTCAGGCCGGCAGTCTGACTGTGTTAGCCACGGCTCTTGTGGAAACTGGCAGCCGCATGGATGACCTCATCTTCCAGGAGTTCAAAGGCACCGGAAATATGGAACTCGTGTTGGATCGTAAGATCGCTGAGCAGTTCTACTATCCCGCCGTGAACATCTTCAAGTCCGGCACTCGTCGTGAGGAGCTTCTTCTCCAGCCTTTCCAGTTGGATAAGATTCACATGCTCCGCCGTGGACTCGCCGGTCATAAACCGATCGATGCGATTCAGCGTGTGCTGACCCTCATGGAGCGTTATCCGAGCAATGCTCAGATGCTGGTGGATCTGCCGAGCAAAGGCGTTGCTTGTTAGGTGACCCTTATCCTTTTGAAGTGATTTAGATCGGGCCTTCATGCGTTAAGCGTGAAGGCCCGATTTGTTTGGCTGGGCTAGCATGGACAAGGCCGGACGAGAGATCCGCAAACGAGGGTGAAAGCCACGGGCTAAGAGGGGAATCGGCACCCTCTTCGTTAGGAAAGCAGCCTTTAATCGAATTTTTTTGTCAAAAAGTCCGGCTGGATCGCCTTATAAAGGCATCATGTTCCTGTCGCGTTCAGTTTTACCCGTTTTTACCCTGGCTATCGCCACCCAGGCTTCCGCTTTGGAGCCCGAGGTGATGAAGTTCTTTGAAAACGAAGTTCGTCCCGTTTTGGCCAATCGCTGCTATTCCTGCCATGCGGAGGAGAAGCAGAAGGGTGGGCTGCGCATGGACAATCTGGCCTACATCACCCAAGGAGGGGATTCCGGTCCTGCACTCATTCCAGGTCATGTGGACAAGTCTTTGGTGATCTCCGCCGTGCGTTACCAGGATGAAGACTTGGCCATGCCGCCGAAAGAAAAACTCCCCCAGAAGGAGATTCAGGTCCTGGAGAAATGGGTCAAGCTGGGGGCACCTTGGCCGGAAACCGAAACGGCTAAAGTGGCCGTCAGTAAGAAGGATGAATTTGGGTTCACCGAGGAAGAGCGGAAATACTGGGCTTTCCAGCCCGTGAGCAATCCGACCCCGCCGGAAATCAAGAGCACCTGGGGGCGCAATGACATCGATCGTTTCGTCGCCAAGAAGCATCAGGAGTTGGGTTTGACTCCCGCGCCTGAAGCCGACCGTCATGAACTGCTGCGCCGTCTCTACTTCAGCCTTCATGGGCTGCCGCCGACGAAGGAGCAGGTGGAATCCTTCGTGAACAGCAAGGACCCTAAGGCCTATGAAAAGCTGGTGGATGAACTTTTAGCCAGCCCACGCTATGGTGAGCGCTGGGCTCAGCATTGGCTGGACCTCACGCGGTATGCGGAGAGCGATGGCTACAACCAGGATGCCTTCCGCCCTGCGGCCTGGCCTTACCGTGACTACGTCATCAAGAGCCTGAACGAGGACAAACCCTTTGATCAATTCGTGCGCGAGCAGTTGGCTGGCGATGAGATCGCTCCGAAGGACCCGAATGTGCTGGTGGCGACTTCCTACCTGCGCAATCCCATCTACGAATACAATCAGCGTGATGCCCGGGGGCAGTATGAGGTGATCCTCACGGACATGACGGATAATGCAGGCGAGCTTTTCCTCGGGCTTAGCTTTGGCTGCGCCAAGTGTCACGATCATAAGTTCGACCCCATCCTGCAAAAGGACTACTATCGTCTGCGCGCCTTCTTCACGCCTGTGCGCTGGCGGGATGATATGGATCTGGCCACCGATGAGGAAAAGGCGGAGTATGCCAAGGCGGAGGCGGCTTACAAAGCAGCGACGGCACACATCCAATCGCAGATCGATGCCATCATCGAGCCGATGATCCAAAACAAGATCAAGACCGCCTATGGCCGGTTTAAAGACGACATCCGCGCCATGGTGGATAAGAAGCCTGAAGAGCGCGAGCCATCCGATTGGCAGTTCTCCTACTTCTGCGAGCGCCAGATGGCTTATGAGCGGGAGCGTTTTGATGCGCTGAAGACCATTAAAAAGCCTGAGGACAAGGAGAAGTATTTGGCTCTCATCGAAGAACTGAAGAAGTTTGATCACCTTAAACCTCAGCCCTTGGTTAAGGCCTTCGTGGCCACGGATGCCACGGCCAAAGCGCCGCCAAATCCTCTGAAAACGCGCAAGGGAGAAACGGATATCGCTCCTGGATTCCTGACCTTGTTGGAGCCGAAGGACCCTGAGATCCAAGCGCTGCCGAACTCCACCGGCCGTCGTAGCACGTTGGCGGCCTGGATCACACGTCCAGAAAATCAGCTTACGACTCGGGTGATCACGAATCGCGTGTGGCACTATCTCTTTGGCAAAGGCATTGTCGAAACCCCCAATGATTTCGGCAAGCTGGGCCAACCGCCGTCTCACCCTGAATTGCTGGACTACCTCACCCAGCGTTTCCTGGCAGGTGGGTGGAGCCTGAAAAAGCTGCATCGTGAGATTCTCTTGTCAGCGACCTATCGCCAGACGGCTCATCGTGAAGTCCCCGACATTGCGGCTAAGATTGATCCGGCCAACAAATACCTGTGGCGCTTCAATCCTCGTCGCCTTGATGCGGAGCAGATTCGTGACGCCATGCTGGCGACCAGCGGCGAGCTGGATCTCACGTCCGGCGGCCCTTCCACCGATGGGAATGGCACCCGCCGCTCCATTTACACGATCAAGAAGCGTAACAGTCAGAATGAGCTTTTGCGTAGCCTGGATGCACCCGCAGGTTTTGCCAGCACCTCAGAACGGCAAAGCACCACGACACCGACGCAAGCGCTGCTGCTGCTGAATGGTGACTGGACGCTGACACGGGCTCAGAAGATGGCCGCTCGGGTCTCGTCTCTGGATGATGTCTGGGAGTATGCCCTGGGGCGCCTGCCCACAAAGAAGGAGCGTGCCATGGCGGAAGAGTTTATCGCACGGCAAACCAAGGCGGAAGAACCCGCCAATGAAAGTGGCCCGCTGGCTATGAGTAGCGATGAAGTGCAAGCTGCGAGCCGCTTCAAAGAAAACACACCTCATGAACGTCTCGTCTCCACCTCCGATGAAAAGGAAGGCGATGAATTCACGATCGAAGCGATTGTGAAGCTGGATAGCGTGGATACGGCTGCCTCCGTGCGCACCATTGCCTCTCGTTGGAATAACGGAAAGGATAATGAAGAAGCCTTTGGCTGGAGCTTGGGCGTCACGGGTGAGAAGTCCCGCTTCAAACCCCGCAACTTATTGATCCAACTCGTGGGCGAAGATGAAAATCGCAACATCGCCTATGAACCTGTGGCTTCAGATCTTCGTTTGGAACTGGGGGTCAGTTATCACATAGCGGTCAAAGTTTCTTGCAGCGCTCATACGGTCACTTTCCAGATGCAGCAGGTGGACAAGCCAAATGCACCGATGCTGACTTCGGTCGCACAGCACAGCGTCCGCAGTGGCTTGAGCAAAGGAGCTTCATCGCTGGTCATCGGCGGTGTTCATCGTCGCGCGGTGCCGCATCAGTGGGATGGAATCATCGAAGCGGCTCGCGTCGTTCGTGGCATCCAACCTGATGAGAAACTGACCTCTGATCCCACCCGTTGGGCAGGTGAGTCTTTAGTGAGTTGGAATGTTCGTGAACCCCTTGCCGCTAACTTGGCCTGGTCCAGTGCTGAACAAACGATGGCCGAAATGGTGGACCCCTACAAGCGTGCTTTGGCCGACCTCTGCCATGTCTTGCTGAACGCCAACGAGTTTTTCTACCTGCATTGATCTCCAACCCCCAGAATGCCATGCCTTGTCATAACTACGATATCCTGACGACCCGTCGTGATTTCCTCAGCCGTGCTGGCTGCGGGTTTGGAGCTGTCGCTCTGGCGGCACTGATGAAGGAACCCGTGCTCGGGGCTCCCAGTGCGAGCAATCCCGTGCTGAAGCAGTTGCCGCAGCGTTTGGGGAAAGCCAAGAACGTCATTTTCTGCTTCATGGAAGGCGGTCCCAGCCATCTGGACACTTTCGATCACAAACCGTTGCTCAATAAGCTGGCAGGGCAAAAGCTCCCGCCGAGCTTCAAGGAACCCGTGCTGGCCATGGGAGAAAGTGGGGCACCGCTTTTGGAGTGTAAGCGCACTTGGAAGCGTTATGGGCAGAGCGGATTGCTTATCTCCGATTGGTTTGAAAACGTGGCGGAGCATGCCGATGACC
Source organism: Prosthecobacter debontii (assembly GCF_900167535.1). Taxonomy (NCBI): domain Bacteria; kingdom Pseudomonadati; phylum Verrucomicrobiota; class Verrucomicrobiia; order Verrucomicrobiales; family Verrucomicrobiaceae; genus Prosthecobacter; species Prosthecobacter debontii. The sequence goes on along the minus strand of NZ_FUYE01000020.1, from coordinate 50,770 downwards.
TCGCCGTGATCAACTCCTGCGCCTCTGATGGCATCAACCACGCAGGCGGGGTCTGTCAGATGAATACCGGCAGCATCTTCGGGGGGCGTCCCTCTCTGGGGGCCTGGGTGAATTACGGTCTGGGCACGGAAAACCACAATCTGCCCGGCTTTGTGGTCATCAAGGACAGTGAAGGCACCGTCGTGAATGGCGTGCGCAACTGGGGCAGTGGCTTCATGCCTGCGGTCTATCAGGGCGTGGAGTTCAGCTCCGATGGAGTGCCGATCAAGTATCTGGACAATCCTAAAGGCTACAGCGCGACTCAGCAGCGTGAGAAACTGGACCTGCTGGCTGCGCTCAATCAGGACTACAATCGCACCCGCACTGACAATACGGAGCTGGATGCACGCATTCGCTCCTACGAGCTCGCTTACAAGATGCAGGCCGAGGCGCCAGTGGCCGTGGATCTCAGCAAGGAAAGCGACGCGATCAAAGCTCTCTACGGCATGGATAAACCAGAGACGGCGGTGTATGGACGTAACTGTTTGTTGGCTCGTCGTCTGGTGGAAAACGGCGTCCGCTTTGTGCAGCTTTATAGCGGTGCGGGCAGCAAATGGGACTCTCACAGCAAGATCGAAGAAAATCACGGTCGCCTCTGCCGCTCTGTGGACCGTCCGATCGCAGGCTTGCTCACGGACCTTAAACAGCGGGGCTTGCTGGATGAAACCCTCGTCATCTGGGGCGGCGAATTCGGCCGCACACCGATGAGCGAACAAGGCGGTGGCCGTGACCATAACCCCACCGGATTCTCCATGTGGATGGCAGGTGGTGGCGTCAAAGGTGGTCAGGTGATCGGTGCGACCGATGAACTCGGCCTCTATGCGGTGAAGGATCGCCTGCACGTGCATGACCTCCATTCCACCATCCTGCATCTGCTGGGTGTGGATCACACCCAACTGGTCTTCCACCAAAAGGGACGTCCGGAGCGCATCGATCAGAACGAAGGCCACGCTTATACGAAGATCACGGGCTGATCATACTTCATCTCGCGGTTCGGCCGGATTTGTGTCATGGTATCGGTCCGTGATTCAGCACCTTTACGTCCATATCCCTTTTTGCCATCGCATCTGCCCCTACTGCTCTTTTTACAAGCACCAGCATGGCAGCACGGACATGGCGGGGTTTGTCGAGGCGGTGGTAGCGGAAGCGAATCGCGAGCAGGCCGCCCGATCTCTGGATTTGCGCACGGCTTATCTGGGCGGTGGCACGCCTACCGCCTTGAGTGAAAAGCATCTGGAGCGTTTGCTCTCTGGGCTGCGTCAGACCCTGGATTTTTCCCAAGTGACCGAGTTCACCTGTGAGGTGAATCCGCGCACCATCACGGCTTCCAAAGCGGCCATGATGCGTGAAAAGGGAATCACACGCATCAGCTTGGGCATTCAGGCCTGGGATGAACCGACCCTGAAAACCCTTGGCCGCGACCATGCTCCAGTGGATGCCGAGGAAACCTATCAACTGCTGCGCAGTGCCGGGTTCGATAGCGTCAGCCTGGATCTGATGTTTTCCATCCCTGGACAGAGCCTAGAAGCTTGGCGTGGCACGGTGGAAAAAACCATTTCACTCCAACCCGATCACATCTCCGCCTATAACCTCAACTATGAGGAAGACACGGAGTTCTTCGAGCGCTTGCGTAGCGGTCGTTATCAGGAGGATGAGGGGCGAGATGCGGAGTTTTTCTACCTCGCTCTGGATCAGTTGGAGTCGGCTGGTTATCAACACTACGAGATCAGCAATTATGCACGGGAAGGCTTCCGCTCCATTCATAACGAGAGTTATTGGTTAGGTGAAGAATACCTCGGTTTAGGCCCCAGCGCTTATTCCACGGTGAATGAAAAGCGTTGGCAAAATGTGGCCGATACGGGGGTTTACATCGCACGGATTCAGAACGGGCAGGGGACCGCCTTGCCGGGGGAAGAACTCACTCCAGATCGCCGTCGCACCGAACGATTTGGTCTGGAGTTACGCACACGCCGTGGTCTGCCCGTGAATCTTATTCAATCCGAGCAGCAGCGCATGCTCAGAACCCTTGAGGAGGAAGGGCTGCTCTCGGTGAAGGATCACTTCATTACCCTCACTCGCGAGGGTAAACCGCTCGTGGATTCCATTGCCGTCGCCTTGATGGGGTGAGGTTAGCCGAAGTCATGGGATTTTACAGAAACTCGCTTGGTATTATCATAGCGATAGGCCTGAATATTTTTGGCGACGACGGAGATCACGCCTTCCAGACTTTGCAGCCAGCCATTGATCTTCAAAAAAGGCTCTTGAGTAATCACCAATCGCTTCTTCTCAAAAAGCTCAGAGCGGACAAACGCATTCGATATGCCCGTCTCATCCTCCAGACTGATAAAGCAATGACCGTTAGCTGTGCCAGGACGCTGGCGGCAGATGACCATACCGACGATGGTCACCCATTGACCGTGGCGGAGACTGGACAGGTCAGACGCTCGTTTAGCCGTGCGTAGTTGAGCTCGGACGATACCCATGGGATGTGCGCCCACCGTGAGGGTGGTGGTGTCATAATCTGCCGTCAGCCGCTCCATCGGAGTCATCTGTGCCAGCGGAGATTCCTGGACCGTTGTCAAAGGGCCTAACAAATCGTCGTGAAACGGTGCGTCTGCCGCCCAGAGAGCGCTGCGCCGGTGATACCCCAGGATGTTCAATGCTCCAGCTTTAGCCAGCACCCGCCGTTCATCACGGCTTAGCGGACAGCGGCTGAGTAGGTCGGCCAGATCCCGCCAGGGCTGATGCTGGCGCTGCACGAGCAGATTCTCTAACGAACCTCGGCTGATACCGCACAACTGGTTGAGACCGAGTCGGATGGTGTTGTCGGTTAGGACCGTGCATTTCATGGCGGACTCTGCGACGCACACGGGTAAAAAGCGCATGCCATGCTTCTTGGCATCACGAACCAACGTGGCGCTGGAGTAAAAACCCATCGGCTGGCAGTTCAATAGCGCTGCATAGAACTCCGCCGCTCGATGCACTTTCAGCCAAACGCTGGCATAAGCCAGGAGTGCGAAGCTGATGGCATGGCTTTCGGGGAATCCATAGAGGGCGAAGGCTTTGATGCTCTCGATGAGTTTATCTTGAACGGCGATTTCGACGGATCGTTCATTCATTGCAGCACGCAGCTTTTGGGTTGCATGATCGATGCGTTCATCACTGCGGTGAAAGCTCATGGCTCGACGTAGTTCTTCAGCATCTCTTCCGCTGAAGCCAGCTATGACCATGGCCATCTTTAAAACCTGCTCCTGAAACAAGGGAACTCCCAAGGTGCGTTCAAGGATATCTGTGAAGAGTGGGTGAATGCAGTCAGCTTTTTCTTTCCCGCTCCGGCGGTTCAGATAGGGATGCATCAGATTGCCAACGATAGGCCCAGGGCGAATGATGGCGACTTCAATGACGACATCATAAAACTCTTTGGGTTTCATCCGAGGTAGAGTGGCCATTTGCGCGCGACTCTCGATTTGGAAAACTCCAATGGTATCCGCCTTCTGCATCATTTCGAACGTCTCAGGATCATCCAGTGGGATTTCAGACAGGCCAATGGGGCGTCCGCGCTCTGCGCTGGAAGCAAAGGTTTCTTCTAATACCGCCATCATTCCTAGGCCCAGCAGATCCACTTTGATGATGCCGAGGTCTTCGCAGTCATCTTTGTCCCATTGCACGACTACCCGGCCTGGCATGGAGGCGGGTTCCAGAGGTACGATGCCGTCCAACCCGTTGGTGCATAAAACCATACCTCCACTGTGCTGACCGAGATGACGCGGCAGTCGGTAAACCTGGCGATGTAAGGTTAACAGGGCCGGCAGACGGGGATGACCCTGGTGTAAGCCCGCTAGTTTGACTTGCTCGTCGAGGGGCAGCGTCTGGGGAAAGTCGCCATTGGCATAGAGGTCTGTGAAACGCTCACAAACATCCTGAGGTAAGTTGAGCACCTTACTCATCTCGCGCATCGCACTGCGTCCTCGGTAAGTGATGACGTTGGCAGTCATCGCCGCGCCATAGGGCGCAAAACGACGATACATTTCCTGAATCACACGCTCGCGCTGATCACCGCTGGGTAGATCGAGATCAATGTCGGGCCAACTGGTGTGACCTTCACTAAGGAAGCGTTCAAAGAGCAGTTTTCTCTCAATAGGGTCGGCGTTGGTAATGCCAAGGCTGTAACAGACGGCACTGTTAGCAGCGCTGCCTCGACCTTGGACTAAAATTCCGTTTTCCGTTGTCCACCGGACAATGTCCCATACCACCAAGAAGTAGCCACTGAACCCAAGTTTGGAAATCAATCCCAGTTCGTGGTCAAGTTGTTGGCGGACGGCCTCAGTCATCTTGGGAAAACGATGGCGTGCGGACTGGTAAGTGACCTCACGCAAAAAACTGTCCTGATCATGACCGGATGGGACGTCGTATTTCGGGAATTCATATCCCAGTTTGTCCAAGCCGAAGTCGACGCTTTCGACGATGCGTTGTGTTTGTGTCAACGCCTGGGGGAGGTCGGTAAACAAACTTTGCATCTGCGCAGGGTTTTTGAGATGTCGTTCAGAGTTCGGAGAAAGCCGCAGACCAGCTTCATCCAGATGCGTGTGATGGCGAAGGCAGGTGAATGCGTCGTGGAGGATACGGCGGTCGGATGTGGCGTAATAAGGGGCGTTGGAGGCGACGACGGGGAGACGAAGGTGTGCAGCCAGATCCAAGATTTCGTGGAGCCGATGATTTTCCCGAGGAATGCGGTGCCGGTGGATCTCTAGATTCACTTGGGCGTGACCAAAGATGCGACAGAGGCGTTGCACGAGGAGGACTGGGGCGGTGGGTTCTCCTGAATTTAGGGCCCGATGCAGCACGCCTTCTTCATCGCCTGTGAGTGCGGTGAGACCGTCCGCATGGGCTTCCAGTTCCTGCCAAGAGACGCGGCTTTCTCCTTTGGGCGCGGCGAGTTTCGAACGTGTCAGCAGGCGGCACAGGTTTTGATAGCCCGCTCGCGAGCGCACGATCACCGGTAAAACACCGCCGTCTTCCATGGTGAGTTCGCTGCCCACAATGGCGCGCACGCCGGTTTCGCGGCTGGCATGATGGGCGCTGGGTGAGCCATAGACACCATCACGATCCGTCAGCACCAGAGTGCTCATGCCCAGATGAGCGGCCCGTTGGATGAGATCTTCAGGCAGCGAGGTGCCTCGTAGAAAGCTGAAGGCACTGCGAGCATGCAGTTCATGGAAAACACGATTAGCCATACAGCCCCTCCACAAACCAACGGTTGTTTTCCTGAATCAGACGGTAAAGCACACCTTGCATGTCCTCAACCTCCCAGATTTCATGTTGCCAAACCTGTCTGAGATCCCACCAATTGCCGGATAGCAACCAAGGCCCGCGACTTTCACGCACGGAGAGCACGGTGCCATCCAGCCGAAGCTCCACGGGGCGCTGCTGATGCAAAGTCACCAGCGCTGGACGGGGGGGACGGAAGCGCTGGAGAGGCAGCCCGATGAACTGGTCTGCATCTGAGGTGCTGGCCAAAGCGCTGGCTGTGAACGATTCAAGAAATCCGGCTACATGGTAAGCATCCGGACGCCGAGAGGGTAGCAATTCTGCTCGGCCAACTCGTCCACGGCCTAACAAAACTTCTAGAGCGGAAAGTGTTTCGGCAAAACGATTCGGATCGCTTAGGCCGCGCTCAAAGAGTGTAGGTTGGCTGCTGGCAGCACGCACTGGGGTGAGTTCTAGTGAGACTCCGATGATGGGGGCTGCTGCTGTGAGCCCCTCGAGATAAGTTCGTAAAAGACGCATCAACACAGGCACTTCGCGAGTGGGCTCGGCTACACCGAGATCACGTTCATGACTGCTGCGATCTGCAAACCTGAGTGTCAGATTCAGGCTGCCCGCGACATGCCAGGAGGCGGCGAGTTGGGCACTGAGCCGCTGCAGCAGTCGCTCTAGCAGATGCATCAACGGCTCCAGACTTTCGATGGGAGATTCAAGTTCGACGACCTCCCGGAATTGCTCTTGAGAGCGGACTAGACTCAGCAGCCGCTCCTTTCCTCCCTGGGCCATATCCCTGAGTCTCAAACCTTCCGCTCCCAGACGACTAGCGAGGTCCGCCCGAGGGAGTGCGACGAGTTGCCCCAATGTGCGGATACCCCAGAGCGATAAGACTTCCAGGACCGGCGGAGAGGGATTGAGAATCGTGAGGGGCAGGTCATGCAGCACGTGTTTTTCCTCAGCCACTCCCGCACGCAGGACTCGCACTGGATCTGCTACATGAGCTGCTAAGATGGCAAGATCCGCATTTTCAGCGAAGCCGACGCGCAGATCATAGCCTTGAGTCTGCATGTCCTGACGCATTTGTAATCCGCGATCTTGCCAAGCATGGAGATGGATTTCCTGGGAGAGCCAGCGTGTATGAGAGAGGTCCAGGACACAGATCCCTGGACGAGTCGATTCATAGTCGGGAGTCCATGATTCCGCCGCCTTCAGCAAGAGTGACTGCACGGCTTGCTCCGCCTGTCCGTCGCGATAGCGCACTTGGAGATTTGGACAGCGTGCCAGTGCTTGGGACACGGTCATACCTGGATGCACGCCGGTTCTTTCTGCTCCATGGCTGATACTGAGAATCAGGGTGTTCTCTTGTTGGCTGACTGTTTTACAGGGAGTTTCCTCCAAGACAGCAATTCGATCTGGCTGTCGAGCCCGCAGAGCTTGCAGCATAAAACGGGGAAGGAGCCAAGCCGCGAACATGATAGACACCTCATCTTCGATTGGGATCAGCTAGACAGAGACCAACGCTGGAGATTGGGCTGAAGGAAGACCTCTTCCACGTTGCAGTTGCGCATTCACACGCAGACAGAGATCTTGCGCTGATGTTTCTAGATCCGCTAAATGCAGATTAGGGCGAAGGAGCCATCGCTTAGCGACACAGGGTATGACTGGCCCGGGAGAAAACACGGCCAAGGAAACATTTGTCCGTTCAGCCAGCATACGCAGCCTGTGCCAGATGCTGGACGGTAGATGAAGAAGATCTTTCGTGGGTGCCTGGCGTAGGTCCAAGAGCAGCGCTGAGAGATTACCATCCCTCAAGAGCAGATCCGCTGCACGAATAGCCTCACGAACTTGATGGCAACGCACCCAAAGCAAGCGCTGCCTAACGGCTTTATCGATGGAGGCTGGATCGAGCGAGTCGCAACCATCGATGAATGCGAGAGGCGTGGAAATTGATCGCATTAGTCGCCTTAAAATAAGTCCACCGCCAGGACGGTTGGCCGGAGAGACGACCTCGATCAATCTACCTGGCAAGAGGGTGACGTCGGCGGAATGAACTTCGGCATCTGCTCGCGCGGGAGCCGTGATCATCGCTGTGGGGAAACGGCTTTGAAGCAGCGATCTGAGGTGAGAAAGCTTTGATGTCGAAGTGTTCATATATGTTCATTAGAACATTGTTTGATCGCCGGGTTTTGCAACCGCCATTTGGGTTCGATCAAAAAACAGACGGCAGCCCAAGGGGCATGCCCTTGGCTCCAGAGCTTAAATTTACCGTGGTAAATGCTGCCAAATCAGTTAAAGACTCCGCCCCACTATTCGTCTGACCATGCAACCTGCCCCTGAACACACCGAATCCGAACTGCTCCAATTCCGCCGCAACAAGCTGGAGGAGATGCAGAAACGTGGCATCGCGGCGTTCGGCGGTAAATTTGACGTCACCCATGCTCCGGGTGCTCTGAAGGCAGACTTCGTCGAAGGTATCGATGTCCGTGTGGCGGGTCGTATCCTTTCTCGTCGTCAGATGGGTAAGGCCACTTTCTTTGACATCGGTGATATCTCTGGCCGCATCCAGTGTTACCTGAGCAAAGGGGATGTCGGTGATGAAGGCTATGCGCTTTTCATCGAGCAGATCGACATCGGTGATTTCGTCAGTCTTTCCGGCCAGACTTTCGTGACCAAAAAAGGGGAGCGTTCCATTCATGTGAAGGAGTTTGCTCCGCAGTCCAAGGCCCTACGTCCGCTGCCGGATAAGTGGCATGGTGTGACGGATCGCGAGATCAAATATCGCCAGCGTTATCTGGACCTGATCTCCAATGACCGCAGCCGCGAAGTCTTCGTGACACGCAGCAAGATGGTGGCGGAGATTCGTAACTTCCTCCAGCAGCGCGATTTCCTGGAAGTGGAAACACCGATGATGCAGGACGTTCCTGGGGGTGCGGCGGCACGTCCGTTTGAGACCCACTTCAATGCCCTGGATCAGAAGATGTATCTGCGCATTGCGCCAGAGCTGTATTTGAAACGTCTTTTGGTAGGCGGTTTCACGAAGGTTTTCGAACTGAACCGTAACTTCCGCAATGAAGGTGTGAGCCGTCGTCACAACCCTGAGTTCACCATGCTGGAGGCCTACTGGGCGTTCTCTGACTTCGAACAAATGGCAGACTTGGTGGAAAGCATGGTTTGCCATTTGGCTGAGAAGTTCTGCGGAGGTCTGGTGATTGAGCACAAGGATGAAGAAGGCAATGTCACCAAGACGATTGACCTTAGCCGTCCTTGGAAGCGCACACCGTATCGTGATCTCGTCAAAGGCGCTGCCGGTGAAGACTGGTTTGCCCTGAGCAAGGAAGCCAAGGTGGAGCGTGCCCAGAGCCTCGGCGTGCAGGAAATTCACGCGGGTGATGAGCACTACGAGCTCGATCAGAAGATCTTTGAAAAGCTGGTGGAAGAGAAAAGCTTCAACCCGCTTTTCGTGACCCATGTGCCGAAAGAGCTGGTGCCGCTGGCTAAGCAGAACACGACGGATGACAGCGTGGTGGATGTGTATGAACTGGTGATCAACGGTCAGGAAATCAGCCCGGGTTACTCTGAGCTGAATGACCCCATCGTGCAGCGCGAGCGTCTGGAGCATCAGGCGGGTGAAGAGATCCAGAAGATCGATGAAGATTTCATCCTGGCTCTGGAGCACGGCATGCCGCCAGCAGGGGGCATTGGCATCGGCATTGACCGTCTCATCATGATGCTGACGGGTGCGGAGAGCATCCGTGATGTGGTGCTTTTCCCACAGCTCAAGCGCAAGGCGGATTGATTCGATTTAAGACATCTTTAGTGGCGCGAAGTGGGATTTTGCGCCACTAAAGCTCCGTGTTTCATGATTTGTCAGTGGGAGGGAAGGCGAGCTTTCCTGAGACGCGGTGGAGCCTAGTTTTGGCTGCCGGCGGGGAAGATGCATCTCTGAGGCGCGCGGCTTTATCCGAGCTTTGCCAGCAGTATTGGTATCCGCTTTATGCCTATGTGAGGAGGCGAGGAGCGACCCCTGACGATGCTCAAGATATCACGCAGGGATTCTTTGAGCATTTGCTGGAACTCAAGGTGATTGAGAGACTCGGCGGAGCCGATAAAGGTAAGCTGAGATCTTATCTGCTGACTTCCATCCAGAACTGGATGACCAAGCAGTATCACAAGCGTGCTGCGCAAAAGCGTGGAGGGGGAACGGTCTTTTCCATGGACTCCCTGACCGCAGAGGAGCGTTATAAGCTGGAGCCTTCCCATTCAGAGACTCCTGAACGATTGTTTGAGCGGCGTTGGGCTTTGACCCTTTTGGATCAAGCGATCGTGCGCTTGCGGGCTGACTACGAGTCTGCCGGGAAGGGGGAGCTTGCTGCTTTATTGATTCCCATGCTCAGCCGAGGAGATGCCAAGGTGCCGATGGCCGAATTGGCTGTGAAGGCGGATGTGACGGAAGGGCATCTCCGCGTGCTTCTCTACCGAATCCGCAAACATTTCCGCTCCGCGCTCTGTGAAGTGATTGCTCAGACGGTGGGAGATGAGGCCGAGGTCACCGAAGAGCTGAAGCATCTCCAGGCCATTCTGATGAAATGAGGCAGGCTTGTAACGAATCTGAGTGAAAGGGATGTCCTGAGCTGAAATGACTGAGGAGATTCCAACCAAGCCGATGCCGCGCCCGGTGTCTTGTCCGGACTGTGGGCGTCCCATGCCCCTGGATGGCCCCATGTGGTTATGCCCGGCTTGTTTGGCTGCGAATTTCTTCAGCTCGGATGGTGCCGAACCCTTGTCCATGGATGAGCCGGTGCGGGCCGCTGGGGACATGATTGGGCGCTATCGTTTGATGGAGCCCATCGGCGAAGGCGGCTTTGGCATCGTTTATCGTGCGGAGCAGACGCAACCGTTTCAGCGTCAGGTGGCCTTGAAGTTGATCAAGCCAGGATTGGATAGCCGAGTCGTCGTCGCCCGATTTGAGACGGAAAGACAGGCCATGGCTTTGCTGGATCATCCGAATATCGCACGTGCTCTCGATGCGGGAACCACGGCTGATGGGCGTCCGTTTTTCGTGATGGAATTGGTGGAGGGGCTGCCGGTGAATCTGTTTTGCGCGAAGCACAGGTTGACGCTCAATGAGCGTCTGCAACTCTTTTTGGACATCTGTGCGGGGATGGAGCACGCGCATGCCAAGGGCGTCATCCATCGTGACTTGAAGCCTTCCAATGTGATGGTTTCCACTGGGCAAAAGGGAGATTTGCCGAAGGTCACCATCATTGACTTTGGCATCGCAAAAGCACTCTGGCAGGAACTGACACCCCATACGCTCTACACGCATCCACGACAGATGCTGGGAACGCCGGAATACATGAGCCCGGAGCAGGCTCTTCATGGTGGATTGAATATCGATACTCGAGCCGATGTGTATTCACTGGGCGCGCTTTTGTATGAGATGATCACCGGGCAACCACCGCTGAGCGGTGCGCAGCTTGCCCAGACAGGCCTGGATGAATGGGTGCGCGTGATTCGAGAGGTCTCTCCGGTTCGTCCATCGCGTCGGTTGGCCACGCTTGGGGCTGAAGCGCAAGAGTTGAAACTCCTCACTTCAAGAACCGAAAATGAATTGGATTGGGTGGTACTGAAGGCTTTGGCTAAAGAGCGCGAGCGTCGGTATCAAACCGTGCGTGAGCTCGCGGAAGATGTGCGGCGTTTTCTGGGAGATGAGGCAGTCAGTGCCCGACCTCCTAGCCTCAGCTACATCACCCGAAAGTATGTGCGGAGGCATCGCGGACAGGTTCTAGCAGCGGCTGCCGTGGTGGTGGTTTTAGTGGTGGGGTCGGTGGTCAGTTTGACCATGGCCATGCGTGCCGAAGTGGCGGAGAAGAAAACACGTCATGCCTTCAGCCTTTCGGATACGACGGCGGCCCACGACAAGGTGGCTAGCCAAAAGTATGGTGAAGCCGTGGCTCTCTTGTGTCGAGCCTTGCGATTGGACCCGCACAATCGGGAAGCGGCTTTCCGACTGATGACTCTGATGGCAGAAGCCCCTGTGGGCGTGATGGATTGCCCATCGCTTCAACATTTTGAATCCATTTGGCAAGGGCGCTTTCTCCCGCCGGATGGGAAGCAGATTTTGACCGCATCCGTGAGGGACGGCATCTTGGCTTTGTGGGATTGGCAGCCTGGGAAGGTGAATCGCGTCCGCAGTTTTGTCATGCCCGATGCCATCTCTGCCTTTGCTGTTTCTGCAGATGGCCGCTGGGTGGCTTCGGGTTCAGTCGCTGAAAAGAGCTGCCAAGCGCGAGTGTGGTCCGTTGAGAGTGGAGATTTGCAGGGGCAACCCCTGATGATGCTTGGTGAAGACAACGCGGTTAAGGGGAGTCCTCACCAAGTGGTGTCGATGGCTTTTTCTCCCGATGCACAACTCCTCTACACTAGCACCTCGGACAAAGCTCTACGAGCCTGGAGATGGGTTGACTCGACTTTGGCATGGGAGGTCAGAGGGACATCCGTGGCGCGGTGTCTCGCTGTCTCCAGCGATGGGGAACGTGTGGCGGCCGGTTATGATGATACTCGGTTGGGGCTTTACGAGGCCTTGAACGGTCAGGTGATTCATGAGGCACCTGTGCAGCGCAATCGAGTGGAGGGGGTGATGTTCAGCCCCGACAGCAAGAGGGTGCTCATCAAAGGGGGGGATACCTTTTCGGCAGTTCTGGATGCCAAAACGGGTCAAAAGCACGGCAATCTCGAGCACTATGATCGGCTCTATGATGTGGCGGTCGAACCAGGAGGCGAACGTGTGGCGACAGGGGGGCAGGACGGTTACGTGCGGCTACGAAATCTCAAAGGTGTATTCATTCATGCCGAGCGTATGCCGGATGTGGTGCGGTCGCTGGCCTTTTCACCGGATGGTCGTTGGCTGGCTGCTGGAACGCAGGAACCTCAGGCCACCGTATCGCTCATGGATGGTCAAACCGGCGTGCCTCTGGGAGCCCCTCTCCAGATGCATCGCGTGGTGACGGATCTATCGTTTCATCCCCAGGCACAGAAGCTTCTCGTGACCTGTCATTCTGAAACGGCGGCGGTCATGGACATTCGTTCGCGACGATTGCTCCCCCAGATTTTACAAACGGGTGAACCTGTGATGATGGGAGGTTTTTTGCCTGAGGACTCCGGCGTCTTCGTTTTGACAAATTCGGGCACGTTACGGCGCCAAGATTGGGCGGGGCATCTGTCAAAACCTCTCGTCGAGTTGGGCCGAAAACCTTCGGCTTTTTATCAAACCACAGGCCGACAACCGAGATTGGTGATAGCTGCCGGGGTACGCATGACCACCGTTAATTTAGTGACATGGCAGGTGGAAAAGGAGGGCATGGCCCCTGGTCCTGTGGTGGAGCTTCACGCGACGGAGGATGGGCAACGCTTGCTGGCTTTAGATGCGAGTCGGGAATCGGTCAGTCTGATCTCGCTGGCTTCCAATAAAGTTGGTTATTCTTGGGAATCCGATCAGGGAAGTATCACGGCTTTGACCATGAGTCGAGATGGGCGGATAGTTGTGACGGGACATCCGAATGGGATGCTTGTTTTTCATGATCTCGTCCATGAGGCGAGATGGGCGGTGAAGTCCCGAAGTAAGGCTGAGGTGTTGAGCTTGACGTTGAATCCCGATGGCACTCGTTTGGTTTCGGGTTCACAGGACGCTCTTTTGTATCTCTGGGATGTGAAGTCGAGGACCGAAGTGCCAGAATCTTTAGCGAGAACACCTCGCCACGCCGATAGCTCGATGGCAGGTGGTGTGAAGACACTGTTTGCTCAAGATGCCCAGCAGTTCCTGAGCTACAATTCGAGGGATCTTCGCGTTCGCAGTTTTAGCGCGCAGACAGGGCAACACACAGCCCCTTATTTGACTCATACCAGTCCGGTCACGCACGTTGTTCAGTCTCCTGAAGGAGGGCTCCTGCTGACCGCTGAGTTGGACAATCGTGTCTCCTTGTGGAGCTTATCGCGTTATCTGCCAGCGTCTGTGGGTTTCCAATTGAATGCTTCCGTGGTGAGTCTGGATTTTTCGGCCAATGGCCGGAAAGCATTGGCCGTGGAAAAGACGGGAGAAGTGTCTGTCTGGAGCCTTCCTCCTTCAGAAGGACTCCCATTGCCAGAATGCTTTTTGCGTTTTGCGGAGGGATTTGGCCGCTGGAGATTGACCTCAGAGAATGTCTTGCAGGTGATGTCGTATCAAGTGTTCGATGAAGCCCGCCGAGAAGTTTTGGCTTTGCCTGATGATCCCACCAATCCTCAAATCGCCTGGATGAAATGGTTGGCTGCCGATCCTGACGAACGTGCGGAACGGCCTGAGTGATTTTTTCTCGCTCGGTTGTAACGAATTGAAGGGAATGCGGTGGAAGGAAGCAGCGAGCCCTGCTTTCTATGACTTTCCCCCGGTCTTCTTACTTTCGATTCATCGCCCTTTGCTGCCTCATTCTTGGCAGCTCTGTGTCAGCCATTGGCCAGACCATCAACAGCATCCAAGTTCTCAATCGTGGAAACGAGGCGAGCAGCACTTACTTGATCGCGGCTGATAGCGTGGATGGCGATGCCAATACCAATCGTCACTATGTGACATGTTCCAGTAGCGTGACCTTTCCATCGGCGGGCACTTATCGTTTGCGGTATCAGTTGATCGATTCCTCGGGAGATGTTTTGACGGAAGTCTTCAAAGCCCTTGGGAGCGTCAGTGCAGGCGCCACGATCAATGACTCCTCAGACATTACGAGTTTTCCTTCGCGGATTGGCCCGTATGAGCGGACACGGTTGAAAGTCGAGGTCGCGCGTCGAGAGGCAACGGGTTCACCGCCTCCGTTTGACTTTGCTTGGTTCCCTCAGGCCAGCCAAACCGAAGCCACCGGGCGCGCCTATTATCACTTTCCCAGCGTGACGACGGGAGATCCAGAGCGCAATGTCATTGCCCAAATGACGGGTGCCACTTTAGCCGTGCGTCGTTACCTCGTCGATAGTGTGAGCGGAAACGAATACATCCACGCAGCGGCCGGGTTTCGCCTGCTTCGTTATGATGCGTGGGATAGCATCGTCAGTGTAGCGACCAACATCGCGGTGACTTTGAAGCTGGAACTGCGGCGCGTGTCCGATGATGGGGTGATACAGGTGCTCAACGATCAGGGAAACGCAGCGGATTTTACGGAGCGCCCTTTCACAGTTTCGATCTCGCCATGGGTATCCCAGAGCGGCATCAAGGTGCCTGTCACCGTCACGGCCTCGGATGTGGACCTGCTTGATCTGAGGCTGGACCCTGCCGAGTGGCTGGATTTTGATGAGCAGTATTATGTGAAGGTAACGGTCCTGCATGAGGAGGTTTTAGGACAACCGAAAGTCACCGGAAACGCTTGGGATACGTCGGATGCCCAGTTTTTCCATTTCACGGGCAAGCTGATATTCGGTGCGATCAATACTCAGTTCACAGCTTTGAATGGCTCCATCACGACGGTGAATGTGGCCGAGCCTCGACTCAACGTTCCCGTAGCTCAAGACGCAGGTGGGATCAGTGGGACGGAACTATGGACCTTTGGCACGGGACAAAACTTGGAGGTTCTGCTCAAGCCGGGAGGAGACGCGGTTTTCAAGGGAATGTCCGTAGAGGTGAGTGGTCCGACGGGAGAGCCAAATCTGCTCAATGGAGTCCAATACAGCTTTGAGAATCTGGTTTTGACTCAAAGCGGATTGGTGGGCAACGTTTCGGCCTGGATGCCTGTGGGCAGTGGATACAGCAGCACTTTGACGGAGAATCGGCTGCAAAATAAGCTAGGGCCTGTGGGGAGTGTGGCGCTCAACCAAAGCCTCGCACCCACCTCGTCGGTGGCCTTTTCAGGAAGTCCCAAGTTTTTCGTTCATGAAGAGACCAAGCCTTTTAAGACCGAGGCTTCAGTCATCACGTGGAGCCCAAGCCTGGGGCGTTTCACGCTGAATGCGACAGCGGTGCACTCCCTGAGGCGGCCTCTGGTGGATGCCATGGAAACCATTCCAGGTTTGGCCAATGAGTTCAAGACCAAAGCCTCCAACGATGCCTATTGGAATGAAGTCGCCACGATCAATACGACACCCTATCTCCAGGCCAGTGTGACCGGGGCTGCTCAGTTGCATGCGACCGTCAATCTGTTGCCTAACCGATTTTTCTCCACGCACTTTCCCAAGAACACCAGCATCAATTGGACCTCGGGTGTCGTGCAGATTCAGGGGGACTCCATCAATTCAGCCAACAGTAGCTTGGAAGGTGTTGCTGGCGTGACCGTGCCTTATGGGCGGCATTGCACGGAGGTGGTGGACGAGTGTCCAGGTGGGGAGAAGAGTTTTTACTACTATCGCATTAATCCTGATAGCAGTCGCCTGCGTTTCACCCCTGATGGAGGATTGCATGGGAGTGGGGCCACCGCTTTCTCACACCTGATCAGTTGGGGTGTTCTCAATGAAGAATCTCCGGCGGCTCATGAAGCGGTGACGCCCTTTCAACGCGGTAGTTTCTTGATGAGCGGTCATTTCTTGCCGACCACCCTTTTGCCCTTCGGTAGCGGTTTAACCCCCGCCTACATTCATCTGCGCGGCGTGGACCCCGCCAATCTAACCCAATCCGAATTGCCCGGGTCGGCGGCCTATGTGACAGGGACAGGCGATTATGCAGGTATGAATCTCAGGGCTCCAAGCTCGGATGCCGCGTGCTCGTTTCGCAGTCGCTTGGGAGGCAGTTTGTCAGACGCCTATGAGCTCACTTCCAACAGCAAGTTTTACCTTCGTTATGGCGGTGTGAGCGGCGTGCAGCAGGCTCTGGGGGGGCTGTCTTCGGCTACGGGATTGTTGATGGGATATCCGGTGGTGTTTGACACCTTCGGTCTGAGTTGGCTGAGCAATGAAAACATCCTTTCTCGCACCGATGGCTCACTTCTGGTTCCAGAGCCTTCGGATTTCACCCTGGCTTTTGATGATCTGACCTTCACTTGTTTAGGGGCACCTTCCATCGGGGGAATGGCAGGGGGCAGCTTGACGGAAGACTTGGATTACTGGCAGGCACCCTTCACCGCCTTCGGCCTGGAGTTTAAGCATGAGGGCATTTGTGATCCGTCGGCAGGGTTTCTAACCGTGGCTATGAGGTTGGCGGCCAAAAATATTTCGCAGCCCTTGACCGGTGTTTTGGGATTCCGCCAGAATGGCCAGGTCATTCGTCCGGCAGATCATCTGGCTGACATCACCTCAGAGTTACCGCTGCCTGCGGTGTTCCGGGTGGATGGTCCGAAGCGGACTTCCGAATCTCCAGCGGAGTCTTATGCATTCACGCCAACGAGGTGGGCTTATCTCAACCACGAAGCTGCGGATAGTCGTCCACCGGATGTCGATCGCGTCGGCTTTTGGAATCTGGTGGGCCGTATGGATGTGCCTTTCTTTGAGGATTTGAAAGTGCATGCGCATACGAGCGCCAATCCCGCCGAACCCTTGGCGAGTCTGCATGTGACGGGTGGATGGGGAGAAATGTTTACCGACCGGGACTTTGACGCTGCTCATGTGGGTTTCACCGGCAGCAGTCCGGCGAGTTATCGGAGCAGTGAAGCTCATCGCACCCATGCACATCAGCTCTGGTTAGGTCTCCTTGATTTCAACTACCCGCTGCAATGGAACAGCGCTAGACGCACCTTCAAATCTCCTTCGACCGTGCCTGCGGATCTTCTCATCATGGAGGCTCAGCATCGGGTGGATTATCTCAGTCCTGATCAGACTGAGATATCTTTCGGAGTCGAATACACGGGCCTACCCCGCATCAGCATCAGCAATGCCTTGACCAATCTGGTGGATGAAAATGTGGGGGTGGCGAGCAGCCTAGCCCGTTCTGCTGGAGATCAAGTTTTGGCAGGCATTGAAGGCGGAGTGGATGGTTTTGCAGACCTGTTAACGGATCGACTGGACGCGATGCTGGCGGAGACGGTGGCGGGAGTCGTCAATCCAGGCTTGGAGGTGTTTTTTGTTCACGTTAAGGCCGCTGCGGGAGAGGCGGTGGCGGCCCAACAAGATGTGCGTCAAGCCGTTAAGGATGTGGTGGATACTTACCTGAGACCCTCCCGGGAGGCGGCGGATCGGGAGCAGGTCAGTCAGATCGAGGGACCACCTCTGGTGCCGATCTCAACCCATCTCGCGTCCTGGGTAGGTGACCTGGATACACAGGCGGGTCTCGTGCCCTCATTAAATTTACGCTTGTCAGGGATCGAGACCTCGCTCTTCGCCTTCGCTGGAGATGCGGATGATCTTGAGAATCCACTCCCGAACGCCGGTGTTCTGGGGCGTGATGCTTTCGGAAGCCGTGCGGTGTTGGATGCTCTGGTGCAGAACCTCGTGACGGATTTGGCCCCTCAGTATGTTAATGTGATCCAGTCCGCGCCCCGTTTTACCTTCATCCAAGAGGCGGAAGGCGCGCTATCCCAGATTCAGGCTTCCTTTCTGGATATTCGAGAGGCCATCTCGGCCTTGAGAAAGCAACTCGATTTTGAACTGCCCAATCACGGGTTCTTGGACCAACTGACGGACTTACAGACGCAGCTTGATATTGACCTGCAAGGTTTGGTCTTGGAGGCGCTCGCCGATGCCGTGCAGGCTTATTTGGACGAGGTGTTGAATGAGGCCACAAGCACCTTCCCAACAGAAGCGGAGATGAACGCTTACCTGGATCGCTTGAGGGAAGATATCGAAAGTCGAGTCCGACGGGAGTTGCTGACTCGGCTGATGGCTACCCCTGCGATACGGGGGGTGCAGGAAGCCTTGCGGGCGAAACTGCAGGTGGTGCATCTCGCTTATCGAGAAGCGGTGGATGCGGCCTTTGACGAGGTGAATCAGATCATCCGCAAGGCGTTGACCGGGGCGCTGTCGGGCCTGGACGATACTCTCAATGGTTATGCCAAGGGGTTGGGGGATGTGATCCAAGCAGGACGCATCACAGGCCATGCCCATATTCAGGGCGAAGCCTTGCGAGAACTGCGGCTAGATGCACGGCTGCAACTCGGCATCCCCGATGAGACGCCGCTCAGATTCGATGGGTATGCTCGCTTTCAGCAGTTGGACAGTGTGGGGCCGGGAGGTTGCCCTGATATGGGAGGGCCATCGCCTGTCTCGGCGGGAGAAGTCACACTGGGTGCTCGTAACACCTCTTTAGAATGGCTCAGCCCGGGCGTGCAGGCAGACGTGGAGGCAACGGTGGGTTTCTATGCTCCTCAGGGCGTGCCTCTGCCCATCAGTGTTGGCGGACGTTTTGAGACGGTCGGCAGTATGGGGTTTGGCGGTGCGGAGGTCACGGATGTGAAAGGGACGGTGAAAATCGGCATGGCACCGGGGCAGAACGGTTTGGTGCTGGGAGAAAATTACGTCGGGCTTGCAGGGGCGGTGCGTTTGTCCGGCTCGGGGCTGGAAGGGTGTATTTTCTTGGGACGCGCTTGCACGCTGGAACCGATCCTCTTTCTCAATCCGCAACTGGGGAACGTGCTGGGCAGCGGAGGTTTCACAGGTGGATACGTCTTTGGTGCGGGCCGACTGCCGATCGTGGACTTTGGCTGCTTGTTGAATCTTTCGGCAGGGATTGGCGCGGGCGTCTTTTATGCCGCGGAAGGCCCGACTTGGGGGGGCGAAATGCAGATGAGTGCCAGCGGTGAGGCGCTTTGTGTGATCAGCGTCCGAGGGGATGTCAATTTGATCGGCGTGAAGCGGGGGGATGATTTTCGGTTCTCGGGTCAAGGCCGCATCAAGGGCAAGATCGGTGTGTGTCCCTTCTGCAAGCGGTTTAACAAAACGGTTCGCTTCACCTATCAGGGCGGCTCTTGGGACGCGGATTATTGATCTCGATGTGGAGGCTCAGATTTTAACTTTTTAGCTCATGAAGGTTGTTCTTTGTTTTTTGGTTTTGAGTTTCTCCTGGGTGTTACCCTGGATGGCATCGGCTCAGCTCCCGGATGATGTGGGTTTCATCTCCATGGTGGGCACCACGACTCAGGTGGAAGGGCAGTCCTGGGCCTATTTGCTCTGGCAGTCCACCGAAGACAGCTTGGCTGAGGGAAGCCGATTGGCGCTGTATCGTCGGGATACCCCGGCTGGATTGTTTCAGCGATTGGCCGTAACGGCGGATCAAGGTGATGAACGCACCCTCCAGGCCTTGATCCCCAGAGCTGTGCGTCTGGGTCAGGATGTGGAGGCCCTAAACAGCAGTCTGCGGCGGATGTTTCAGGATCTCGTGCCCAGCGAGGAGGTGTCTCTCGCCGCACGGCTGTCCGCGGTCATTCGAGGAACGCGCGGCGATACGGAGCGGCGCACCTCTCTGGCCTTCGTAGCCCGCAGTCACCCTCTGGTTGCCATGGCCTTAGGCCAGGCGTTGCCAGACCGTCTTCCCGCTCCAGGGAGCTACACGTATGAACTGCGTGAGTTTGACTCCGCGGTTCAGGAGGATATTCGAGTCTTGGGACGAGTCACGGTGGATACTTCTGCTGCGATCCGTTTGCCCGCCCCTGGGCGTCCTTATGTGATGCTCTTGCCGGATGCCCGAAAACAAGAAGGCCATCTTTCAGTCCATCTGCGTTGGGCCACGCCTAACTCCTTGCGTGAACTGGCTCTGAAACATTCCGGGTATCGCGTCTATCGGGTGACGCGTGCTTATGCGGAGAACGGTGCCCGCAAGTGGCAAAACACACCTCCGAGTGCCGATACCTTGCTGACGGCGGCTCATACGGTGCCTGACCAAGTGCACCAAGTGAATGCAGCGCCGATTTATCCCGATCAACTCATGGATGAGGGAGTTGGGGCGACAGGGGCTGAGAATCCGGGGGATCAGACCACCTACTTTTTTACGGATGACAATGATCGCTTCGATCCGGGTGGAGAGCCCCTGCCCAACGGAGCCCAGTATTATTACTTCGTCACGGCGTTAGACATCCTGTTGCGAGATGGCCAGGTTTCTCCAGGTAGGCTCACGACGATTTGTGATCGCATGAGACCCCCGGCTCCCGTCCAGGTTCGGGTGGTTCCTGAGGTGAATTATGTGAATGGCGAAAGCATTCAGCAATTGCTGGTGCGTTGGGCACCCGTCCAGGATGCAGATAGCAGTGTGTCCGCGTATCACGTCTATCGCTGGAGCAGTCTCGAGGAGATGCAGGAGAAGGGGAATCAGCCTGAAATGAATCGTGTAGCCATCATTCCTCATGATCCAGAAGCGAGGGAATACCGTTATCTGGATGCAGGCCATGGAGCGCCTCGTTTTCCTCCGCTTGAGGGTCAGCCCGACATCTCGGGGACGGGATTCATTTACACGGTGCGGGCGCTTGATTCCGGAGCCTGCGGGGCCAACGCCTCACCCCACAGCGCTCCTTCTCGAGGCGTGATTCGCGATCCTGAAGGCCCGGCAGCACCTATCGGGCAGGTAGTGATTCAGTGTCATCAACCTGTGGTGGAGTTTACCTCAGCGTCGCTGAAACCTGAAACCGGACTGACGGAGAATGCTTATCATCTGGAATTGGTGTGCGTGACTCCCTTTCAAGAGACCTTTGAATGGACGGAGTTTCGTTTCGGCGATGGGTTCACTTACGTGGCCAGCCCCGTGGGGCGTGTGTATTTCGGAGATCGCGGCACCGAGTCCCAGATCGCTCGGTTGCTGCTTTCACGGGAGGCTTGGCCCAACCAGATCTACTGTCGGGCTGCCCTGCGAGGTGGGCGCACCAGTGACTGGGTGCAGGCGACCGTTTCGGCTCCCTCCAAAGCCCGAGATCAGCGACTTCAGATCCTTTTTACGGCTTCACTCAACAGCACGCCGGCCATCGCTGGCGGGGCCTGTGGCAGCACCCATTTGACGACTCAGCCGGGAACGGATGACGTGTCTCCGATTTGTATGTCGGTGATGCCGGCACCTAGCACACGAGAGCTAAAGATCTATCGGCAGGTGGATGACGGGCCGCTGACCTTGGTTTCGGTTCAAGAAGTGACGCCCGGCACACCGGTGCAGTGGTGTGATGGAGAGCTCCCCGTGACCCCGGCTGACAATCAGTATTTTGTCCAAGGCTTCGATGAAAATGGTCAGCCGAGTGAGCTGGTTCGTGCAGGGGGGGAAATTCATACCGGTTCATCAGCCGCTTTGCCGGTGCCCATGTTGCTCCCTCCTGAGCACCTGGCGAATAACAAGGCACGCCTGAGTTGGTCATGTGCCTCTTATGGTGTGGAGCGTTTTGAGCTTTGGATTGCCAAGAAGCAAGGGGTACCGAACACGGGTTGGAGTGGCAGCCTGCTCAGTGACAATCTGGCCCTCATTCGTCCGACGCGGAATCCTTCGTCTCCTAGCCAGGACTTTGGCGTCTATCAGACAGGGCTCGTGGGTGGACTTGCGACCCTCCAAGACGGGGCGGTCTTCTATGTGGATGTCCCAGTTCAGACACTCCTGACTTATCACGTCTTGGTCCGTGCTGTGGATCGAGGCCGTTTTGGGGATCGCTTGGCCGGTGGTTTCTCCAACATGCAGGTCTTTCAGTGGAATGCGTCGGAGGTTAATCCAGGGATCCAGGTGCCTTGGCCTGCGCGAGATTTGCCCGACGCTGTGGCCGCGACGACGTTTCATCCGCGCATCAGGGCCGTGTATCTCCCGAAGTTGATTACCAATGGAGATTGGCAGGGAGTGGGGATTCGGATCGGTGAATACGATTATGTGGGAGGTAATAGCACCTTGATCAAAGTGGGAAATCCAGGGCCTACGGGGTTGCCCCAATATGCGCTCAAAGATCACATCGATCCAAAGACCATGCTGTTTCGGCGGGTCTCGGCCGCCGCCAACAGCGAGCGTGAGGACGAATTGCTCCCTTGTGTGCTTTACCGAATGCAGACGAGTTCGGCGGTGAGTTTGCTCCCCATCTCGGCGGATACGGCCCAGGCGTCTCCTCTGATGGAAGTCATCGCCCACACGCAAGAGACGGCGAATGCGGACAATGTGACTCAGATCCACGATCCTTTTATCAATATTCAGGTCAGCGGCATCCCTGGCGGAATTCATGGGGAGATCTTTTGGCTCGATCGAAACCCGGTCATCGCCGGGGCCTCCTACACCTACATGCTGGTCCGCTACGCCAAGAACGGAGAGATCGCCGAGATCCTGACCACCAACGCTGTCCAAATCCCATGAAGAACGTGAACTGGAACTTCCTACGGTGGATCTTATTAGCTCTCAGCCTGAGCGGTGGGGGGCAGGGGGCGGAGTTTGTCCACGAATCTCCGAGCGGCTTTACGACAGCCGGAGATGTCAATGGCGATGGACGCTCAGATGCCGTGCTGGTGGATCGCGTGAGTGGTGTTGTGACCGTGGGGATTCAGCAGGCCGATGGCAGCCTCATTTTCCGCCCACCTGTAGCGTCTGGAATTCCTGAAGTTTCCAGCATGGCGATGGGCCGCTTTCAATCGGCAGATCAAGACACCCTCGCACTCACGGCTCCCTTGGCGAATCGGGTGGAGGTGATTTCTCTCCAGGCAGAGGATCTGCTGCCTTTTCAGGCGCAGTATCCTCTGGCGGAACCGCAGTTCCTGGCTGCGTTTGGCGAAGGTGCGTTCGACGATATCGCTTTTGCGGGTGGCTCCATGGGGACGAAGTCTCTCGGTCTCATGGCGAATCTGCAGAACGGGAAATTCACCCCGACGGTGAGCTCGGTCACATCAGCCACGCTGAGCGGCTGGAATCCGGTGACGTTTTCTCGGACGGGGACGGTGAGGCTTGCTTATTTCGAGCAGGCCGTGTCTGCCATCCTTCGTGTTCACACATTACCCGCAGGAGACTATTCCGATCCTCTTTCCGTGAGTGATTTGCGTGCTGATTCGCGGCTCGCTTATGGTCAGTTCGACTCAGCTCAGAGTGACTTTTTCATCTATGTCCCTGGTCACGAGAAGGTGGACGTCTTGAGTGTGGCGGCGAACGAGAAGAGCTTTCTGCCGGGGCAAACAGCCGTCTTTGACGCACCAGTGACGCAGATGCTGCGGCTGAAAGGCGAGGCCGAGGAAGCGGATCAGATGTTGATTCTCTCTGCCGATGGGTCGGCAGGAATCTATGACTTCAGCCGCGCCGGAGGCTTCATTTTGGAGAAAGCACTGGATCTCACCGGAGATCCTGGGGCAGCCCAGACCGCTGTCGTTTTGGCTGACGGTTCCTTTGCTCTGCTGACCGGGCGTGGTGCCGATGGGGGACCTGTGGCTTATCGTCTGTATCGTCGAGGGCCTGAGGGCTACTTCGCCCATTCGGGGGGAACGCTACCACGACTCGGGCAGGGGAGTGCCATGTGGGGAAATGTGTTCTTCTTCAATGGGGTGCCTTTTCTGGAGGAAAACCCACGCTTGGTGGGGCAATGGAGCGTGGGGGATTGGTCCTCGGCGATGATTTTTGGAGCCACTCCGCGAGCCGATGGAGAATCCTTTGTGAGCAGCACGCTGGGGCTAGGCAGTCGTTTTACCCGCCAATTCAATCCCAAACCCATGGGGGCTATGGGGGCCCTGGCTAACCAATACCGCGATGATATTTCCCTGGCTCGGCTGGACCGAACCCCTCGGGTGTTGGGGGAAGTCTCCTCCGGCGTTGGTATTTCACCGAGCGGGGGAGTCTTCAGTGAAGCTGTGCTGGTGAGCCTGACCGCAGCGCAGCCCGGTGCTTCCCTGCATGTGCGGCGGACGGGATCAGTCGACTTTGAGCCCTATGGGGCTCCATTCTATCTGTTTCGGGAAACAACGGTGGAAGCCTATGCCAAACTGACCACAGGAGAGCGCACGCCCGTGACAAGAGTGGTGTTTCATTTCAACCAACCTCCCGAAAAGCAGGATGCGGATGGCGATGGCGTGCCGGACTTTGTCGAAGTGGCCCGGAACCTGGATCCCACCGGTGGAGCTGATTCGGATGGAGATGGATACAGTGATCTCGAGGAGCTTTTAGCAGGCACCTTGCTCAATGATCCAGAGAGTTTTCCGAATGAAGAAAGGGCTAACACCGCTGCTAAGTTAAATCTCGCCATTCAGCCGCTGCCGTGGGATGGCGGGTCTAACCATGAGGTTTACGCGAGCGTGGGGCTTGCTGTGGAGTGTCATGAAGTGGACGGAGCTTTGTTAGGTGCCGGCACGGCGGACAAGCCTTTGGATCAGCCGGTCGCGGTCTTTTCTGCTCAGCCCGCAGAGGCGCAGCAGCGTTTGTTAGTCGTTAGCACACCGCTGCATTATTCCCTGCGCAGTGATGGGGAAGGGGAGCGGCGTGGCAGGGAGTTGATCGGGCTGATCGAGGTGCCTCCGGCAGTGCCGATCGAAGTCGCCTACCAATACCAAGATGGAACGCTCGGAACCGAGGTGCAGAGCTGGATTACTGCAGCACAGGCTGCTTACCGCTCAGCCAGTCCGCCTCTGGTGATCAAGGCGGTGGGGGTGGATGAGACCCTGGCTTTTCTGCTCATGGAAGCACGCCTTGCGGATCTGTTGCAGTTCCGTGGGTTAGGCGGCTCGACGACGGGTTTCAGCCTAACTCCTTTTCGTGAGCATGAGTATCGGGATCCCTTTTTCCCTTCCACGGTGTCCAGTGCGGAACTGCGCAGCTTAGAACGTGCCGTGGGTGACCCGCAGTTTTCCACAGCGGTCCGCTTGCATGATCTGCTGAGACATTATGAGACGGTGGTGCGCAATGATGCCATGGATCCAGCCGTCGAACTGCTGAAGCGTCTCGCCCGTGAGGTTTACCGAGTGAGTAGCCAGCACCATGATGAAGAGCCTGGCCTGCTCAAACCACCTTTGGACGTGCTGCGGCAGTTTGTGCGTTTCATCAATCTCGACCAAGAATATGCCAACCGCGTCAATCTGACGGAGGCTGAACTGCAGCAGATTTATCCCATCCTCTACCCGCTTCGCTTTGATTCACCGGTGAGATCGCACGTGACTCTGACCCTCCAGATCCCAGAAGAAACGCCCCTGGACGGGCTGACCTATGCGGCGTCCGTGCCTGAGGGCGAGTTGTATGTGCTCATGGATGCCAGAGGACGTCCGTTTGAGCTCCCCGGGCATTTTCGGGTGACCCCAGGGAGCCAGTTTTCCATCACCGCTTACGATGATCTGCCCAGTGTCGGTGGAAAATCGGCCCTGGAAGTGCTTTCTTTGAGCCTAACAACCCTTCCTCTTCCGAGTTCCACCGATGCCGACGGCAATTTGTTACCCGATGAATGGGAGTTGCTGTTTTTTGGACGCATGGGGCTCAATGCCTCTCTGTCCATGGATGGCAGCGGCTACAGCTTGCTCCAGGAATTCCTGGCTGGCACAGATCCCACCGATGCCCAGAGCAGCCCTACGGGTGAAATTGCGACTTTCCGTTTCGGGCCTGTTTCCCAGGAGCGACAGCCTGACGGCAGTTTCGTGATTGAGTTTGCGTGGACCAATACGCTCTCAGGAGCCTTCGAGTTCGTCGTTCAAAGTTCTGCGGACTTGGTTCACTTCTCTCCCTGTGATGCAGAGATTCAGAGTCTAGGGGAGAATCGCTATCGAGCGATGGTTCCCGCCTCAGCAGATCCGCGTGCCTACTACCGGGTGGGTGTACGTCTGCCATAGGATCAGAATCCTATTTAGTCGGTGAAAGCGTCTTTGCATTGCCTGAGATTTCGGCGAAATAAGCCGCTGTGAGTAAGCACCACCACCACCATCATGAAGGCTGTTTCCGGCCAGAGCCTGAAAAGCTCCTCAAAGAGGCGATGGAACGTGCCCGCGGTGCTGGCCTACGGCGGACAAAAGCTCTCGAAGATGTCTTGAGCATCCTCATCCATGCCTGCCAACCCCTGACTCTGGCTGACATCGCCGAATCAGAGGAGCTGGATAGCGGGGCCGATAAGGCCACGGTCTATCGTCTTTTGATGAAATTGGAGGAGCGTTCCTTGATCCGGCGATTGGGCCTGCATGACCGCGCCGCCTACTACACGATCATTTTACCTGGTGAACACAGTGATTACCTGATTTGTAATGACTGCGGGCGGATAGAGAAGCTGGATATCTCCTGTCCGGTCGAGGCATTGGAGAAACAAATCGCCAAGAAGTCAGGCTTTAAAAAGCTCTATCATGAGCTCGAGTTCTTCGGTCAATGCCCGGAATGCGCTCAGTAAGTCGGCTGCAAAAAGCTGGTAATGAGCGGTTTACGCGGGTTCTGCAGAGGCATTGACTTGAGTGACACTCGACGGTTTGCAATGCCAAGTCCCATCGGTGGTCAGGCCTAACACGATCTATGGTATGTAGTCTAACCAGGATTGCGACGCGATCTAGCCGCCAAGAAAAGTGCCCGGAAAGCCGCATTTACTTAGCATAACTTAGACAATGAACTGTGAAAAAGTGCAAAAACAGTCAAAAAACATCTTGCTAAGATGAGGATCCATCGCAAAGTGCGCGCTCCCCGGCCCAGACGCTCCTCGTGAGTGTCGGCTAAACGATTCACGAGAGTGAGTCTTTCGCTATCGGAGCAGTGAACCGGAAAAACACTGTGCTAATCCCTGACAATAGGGGTGAGGCACTGTCTCTTCTGATTCCCGCCTGATTTGGCCATTAAGGAACGGAAAACTTTTCAGACCATGCCCACCATCAATCAACTCGTCAGACACGGCCGCAAAGATAAAGCGGTGAAGTCGAAGTCGCCTGCGCTTGAAAGCTGCCCGCAGCGTCGCGGCGTTTGCCTTCAGGTCATGACCCGCACGCCTAAAAAGCCAAACTCGGCTTTGCGTAAGGTTGCCAAAGTTCGTCTGACGAATGGTTACGAAGTCATTGCCTACATCGGCGGTGAAGGTCACAACCTCCAGGAGCACAGCATTGTGTTGGTTCGTGGTGGTCGTGTAAAAGACTTGCCGGGTGTGCGTTACCACATCGTCCGCGGAACTCTGGACTGCCTTGGAGTTGATAAGCGTCGCCGTGGTCGTTCTAAGTATGGTGCTAAGCGTCCGAAGAAGGGTGCTGCCGCCGCTGCTCCTGCCAAAGGCAAGAAGTAAGCCTCAGTTAAACTGAATCTCTGTTAATTACACACACGCCCCTTTACCGTTATGGCCCGCAGAAAACGAGTTTACGACAAGCCGGTTCACAAGGACTCTCGCTATGATAGCCAACTTGTGGCTCACCTGATCGCTCGCGTGATGCAGAGTGGTAAGAAGTCCCTCGCTGAGCGCATTGTTTACGCTGCTATCGAGCAGTTGAATGAAAAGTCTGACTCCATCGACCCGCTTGAGCTCTTTAATCGTGCGATCGATAATGCGAAGCCGAAGGTTGAGGTGAAGGCCCGCCGCGTGGGTGGTGCTACTTACCAGGTTCCTCTGGAAGTGAATACGGCTCGTTCCGAGTCTCTGGCGATGCGCTGGATCGTTGGTTATGCTCGTGGTCGCAAGGGTGTTCCAATGCACCGCGCTCTTGCTAACGAGCTCAAAGAAGCTTCCACGGGTCAGGGTTCCTCTGTCCGTAAGCGTGACGATGTGCATAAGCAGGCTCAGGCCAACCGCGCTTTCGCTCACTTCCGCTTCTAATCTGGCGCTTTTCACATCACGCTGAATCGTTCACACCACACTTTTTTGTCCCATGTCGAACCCTAATTCCCCTAGCCGCGAATATCCTCTGGAGCGCACCCGTAACATCGGGATCTGTGCCCACATCGACGCGGGCAAGACGACTCTGACTGAGCGTATCCTGTTCTACACAGGGATGATTCACAAGATCGGTGAGGTGCACGATGGTGCTGCCACCACCGACTGGATGGAGCAGGAAAAAGAGCGTGGTATCACCATCACCTCCGCCGCTGTGACGGCTCGCTGGAAGCAGCTTAAGGAAGAGGGAATCTTCAAGCTTCGTGAGCTGGAAGACATGCGGGTGAACATCATTGACACTCCTGGACACGTGGACTTCACCGCTGAAGTGGAACGTTCCCTTCGTGTTCTTGATGGCGCGATCTTCGTTCTTTGCGGTGTGGCAGGTGTGCAGCCGCAGTCTGAAACCGTTTATCGCCAGGCTGAGAAATACAGTGTTCCTCGTATCGCCTTCGTGAATAAGATGGACCGCACAGGTGCCAACTTCGAAAACGTGGTGAAAGACGTTCGTGAAAAGCTGGGTGCCAATGCCTGGCCGATCCTGATTCCAATCGGCGCTGAAGACAACCTCTCCGGCCAGATCGACGTGGTGAACCAGAAGGCGATCATCTATTCTGATGATGACCGTTTCGGCTCTACCTACAAAGTGCGCGAACTTGAGGGTGCTGAAATCGCTAAGGCTAAAGAAGCCTACGATGGTCTCCTTGATCAGGTCTGCAGCCATGACGAAGAGTTGGGCATGATGTTCCTTGAGGAAATGCCAATCGGCGTGAAGGAACTGAAGGAAGGTCTTCGTCGCTGTGTGATCGCTAATAAGATCATCCCAATGGCCGGTGGTTCTGCCTTCAAGAACAAAGGTGTTCAGTATCTGATCGACGCCGTCATCGACTATCTCCCAGGACCCCTTGACATTGAGCCTCAGAAAGGTCACGTCATTGATGAGCCTGAAAACGAAGTTGAGGCCATCCCAGATGACAACGGCAAGTTCATTGCCCTTGGTTTCAAGCTCTGGTCCGACAAATTCGGTCGCTTGGTGTTCTTCCGTGTCTATTCCGGTTGCGTCAAGAAGGGTGACACCATCTACAACCCCCGCACACGTAAGTCTGAGCGCGTGGGCCGCTTGATTCAGATTCAAGCCTCCGTCCATAAGGACATCGAAGTCTGCTACTCAGGTGATATCGCCGCCCTCGTGGGTGTGAAAGACGTCCGCACCGGTGACACCTTCTGTGATCCAAGTCTGGAAGTTCTGCTTGAGCCTCCAACCTTCCCTGAGCCTGTGATCTCCATGGCTGTTGAGCCGAAGACCAAGGGTGACCAGGAGAAGATGGGTAACGCTCTGCAGCGTCTCTCGGAAGAAGATCCAACCTTCTTTGTCAAGACGGACGAAGAGACCGGCCAGACGATCATCGCTGGCATGGGTGAGCTTCACCTTGAAATTCTCTGCGACCGCCTCAAGCGCGAGCACAAAGTGGAAACCAACACTGGCAAGCCACAGATCGCCTACCGTGAGACCCTCACGAAAGAGGCTGATGGTGAAGGCAAGCTGGTCAAGCAGTCCGGTGGTCGTGGTCAATATGGTCACGTCGTCATCAAGGTCCGCCCTGGTGAAAAAGGTTCCGGCATCGTGGTTGAAAACAAAACTGTCGGCGGAAGCATTCCGAAGGAGTTCATCAACCCCTCCAAGGCTGGCTGTATCGAAGCTGCTATGAACGGCATCATCGCCGGTTACCCAGTGATCGACATGCACATCGACCTGGTTGATGGTTCGAGCCACGACGTTGACTCCAACGAAAACGCTTTCAAGATGGCCGCTATCTTCGCCGTCAAAGACGCTCTGAAGAAAGCCAAGTGCATCCTCCTTGAGCCAATCATGGCTGTCGAAGCTTCCACTCCGGAAGATTATCAGGGTGATATCATGGGTGACCTTAACCGTCGCCGTGGTAAGATCCAAGGTATCGACACTCGCGGCACCACTGCCATCATTCGTTCTGAAGTGCCTCTTGCGGAAATGTTCGGTTACTCCACCACCATCCGCACCCTGTCTTCCGGTCGAGCCAGCTACTCCATGCAGCCTTCCCACTTTGAGCAGGTGCCACAGCAGATCGTGGATCAGATCGTCGAGCAGCGCGGCGGTGACAAGAACTAAGCAATTTTCAAAGATAACTATTCACGCCGGACACACGTCATGAACAATCAGAGAATCAGAATCCGCCTCCGCGCTTACGACTATCGCGTGCTTGATAAGAGCACCGCAGACATCGTCGAAACCGCCAAGCGCACGGGTGCCAAAGTGGCCGGCCCGATCCCGCTTCCGACCCGTATCGAGAAGTTCACCGTGAACCGTTCTCCGCACGTGGACAAGAAGTCCATGGACCAGTTCGAAATCCGCACGCACAAGCGTTTGTTGGACATCGTTGACCCCACCTCCCGCACGGTGGATGAGCTGAAGAAGCTCAACCTTCCTTCCGGCGTGGACATCACGATCAAAATCTAGTCTTAACCTTCGAACGACCTACTGGGAGGTAAAACATTATGTCTTTAGGATTGATTGGCAAAAAACTCGGTATGACCAAAGTCTATACCGACAAAGGTGAAGCGATTGCTGTCACAGTGGTGGACGTCAGCGGAAACGCAGTGGTCCAAGTGAAGCAGGCTTCCGGTAAAGATGGTTACTCTGCCGTTCAGATCGGCTACGGAGACCAAAAGGAGTCCCGCCTGAGCAAGCCAGCTCTGGGTCACTTCAAGAAGCACGGCACCGCTCCAAAGCGCATCGTTAAAGAATTCCGCGTGACTTCTGACGATCAGCTTCCAGCTGCTGATGCAAAGATCGATGCCAGCCT
The DNA here is from genome assembly GCF_900167535.1 of Prosthecobacter debontii. NCBI lineage: Bacteria > Pseudomonadati > Verrucomicrobiota > Verrucomicrobiia > Verrucomicrobiales > Verrucomicrobiaceae > Prosthecobacter > Prosthecobacter debontii. Next base: position 20,025 of record NZ_FUYE01000020.1, on the reverse strand, counting down.
TTTCAGCAACGGTCAGTGGGTGGACGTGATCGGAACCACCAAGGGTAAAGGTTTCCAGGGCGTTGTGAAACGCTGGAACTTCGCCGGTCAGCCCGCCACTCACGGCTCCATGATGCATCGTCGTCCTGGTTCCATCGGTTGCCGTCTGACTCCGGGTCTGGTTTGGAAAAACCAAAAAATGCCTGGTCATGATGGTGTGGATCGTGTGACCACCCAAAACCTGAAAGTCATCCAGAGCCGCCCAGAAGATGGCGTGCTTCTCATCAGCGGAGCCATCCCTGGCAACAAAGGCAGCATCGTCGTGGTGCGCCCTGCCAAGAAGAAGCCTGCCCCAGCCAAGTAACCCCGGAGGAATTGAATCATGTCAGCAACCGTTCTTTCTACTGAAAGCGCCAAGCAGGCGAACCTGAACCTTGTCGAAGGTCACCAGGGTAAGCAGGCTCTCAACGACGTCCTCGTCGCTTATCGCGCCAATCGCCGTCAGGGCAATGCCCACACCAAGTCTCGTGCTGAAGTCTCCGGATCCGGCAAGAAGCTTTGGAACCAGAAGGGCACTGGTAACGCCCGTATGGGTAGCAAACGCTCCCCGATCTGGTCTGGTGGTGGTGTCGTCTTCGGTCCCAAAACTCGCGACTACTCCAAGAAGACCACGAAAAACGTCCGCAAGCTTGCTCTTCGCACCGCTCTGACCGCTCGTATCGTGGACGGCGCCGTCTCCACCATCTCCGACTTTGCTGTCGCTGACGGCAAGACCAAGAGCTTCGTGAGCGCTGTGGCTTCTCTTTCCACCGCTAAGAAGACTCTCATCGTCGGTTCCTTCGATGAATTGACTTTCCGCTCCGCACGCAACGTGCAGAACGTCCAGCTTATCTCTGCCGAAGAGGTCAACGCAGAACACCTGCTTCTCTACCCGCAGGTGCTCGTGACCACCGACGCTCTCCCAACTCTTGCCCGGAGGACTGCCTGATATGAAAGATCCGCAAACGATCATCCAAACGATTCGTCTCACAGAAAAAGCCACGATGCTTGGCGAAACGAACAATGAGTATGTGTTCGTCGTGCATCCCAAGGCTAACAAGCTGGAGATCAAGCAGGCTGTCGAAAAGCACTTCGGCAAGAAAGTCGAGTCCGTCCGCACCGCAAACTACGCTGGCAAAGCTCGCCGCGAGCGCCGCGCTGATTATGGCCGGACCAATCATTGGAAAAAGGCCGTGGTTCGCCTCAAAGAAGGTGAGCGTCTCGACCTCGTGTAATCCTCAAATTCGGTAACCCTTTAAAAAGAAAGACGCAGAGCCATGGCGCTGAAAACTTTCAAGCCCAATACCCCGTCCAACCGCTACAAGGAGTGGAACTCCTTTGAGGAGATCACCAAGGACAGCCCGCAGCGCAGCCTCACCGTTGCTCTTCGCAAGTCCGGCGGACGTAACAACACCGGTCGCATCACCACCCGTCACATCGGTGGTGGCCACGAGCGCCGCTACCGTCTCATCGACTTCAAGCGCTCCCGCCGTGATGAAGCCGCGAAGGTGATCGCCATCGAATACGATCCCAACCGTTCCGCTCGTATCGCCCTCGTGGAATACAATGACGGACAGCGCGCCTACATCATCGCTCCAAACGCCCTTCAAGTGGGTGCTAGCGTGATGGCTGGTGAGAAGGCCGCTCCTGAAGTGGGCAACGCTCTTCCCCTCCGCAAGATCCCTCTCGGAACTTCCATCCACAACGTTGAGTTGACTCAGGGTCGTGGTGGCGTCGTCGCCCGTGCCGCTGGTCAGGCTGCGATCCTGTCCAACCGCGAAGGTGATTTCGCTCTGGTGCGCATGCCCTCCGGTGAGATCCGCAAGATCCACGCTGAGTGCTACGCAACCATCGGTCAGGTCGGTAACACCGAGCACATGAACGTGGTCTCCGGTAAAGCGGGCCGCACACGCTGGCAGGGTACTCGCCCGACCGTCCGTGGTATGTGTATGAACCCGATTGATCACCCGAACGGTGGTGGTGAAGGCCGCTCCAAGTCCGGTGGTGGTCGCCAGCACCTTCTGAGCCCATGGGGTCATGCCAAGGGCGAGAAGACTCGCAACAAGAAGAAGGCGACGAACAAACTGATTGTTCAGACCCGCCACGCCAAGAAGTAACCTGTTTCCTGAATTCTGACTCTCTAGCCCTATGGCACGCTCACTCAAAAAAGGCCCTTTCGTTCAGCAAGCTCTGCTTGAAAAAGTGGACAAGCTTAATGACGCCGGTCAGAAGCGCCCAATCAAAACTTGGGCCCGTAGCTCCATGATCACTCCAGATCTTGTCGGTCACACCTTCCTGGTGCACAACGGCAAGGACTTCGTGAGCGTGTATGTCACGGAAAACATGGTTGGACATCGTCTGGGTGAATTCGCCCTGACGCGTCTCTTCAAAGGCCACGGTGCTCACACTGTGAAGGCTTCGAAGTAAGTTTTAAAAGCGCGCTGTTTACCCTGCTTCACATGATCGTCACTCTGCACAACCGAATCGCTCAGCGCGCTAAGCTGCTCCTTGCAGCTCTGGTGGTGCTAGGTGGCGGTGTGCAGGCCCAGACGGCCTTCGAGTTGCAGGAACTTAATACCGCTTTGCAAGTGGCGGCTCAGAAGATCCAGTCTCTGGAGAAGCAAGTAGCCGCCGCCAAAGATAAAACAGATGCGCTGACGCAGAGTGCTGCGGCAGCCAACCAAGAGGCAGCCGAGCTCCGCGATCGTTATGAACGCTTGCGGGGTCTGTTAGAAGGCCTTGGAATCGGTGCCCTGGAAAATTCAACCGAGCAGACTCAGGCCCGTCTGCTCTCCGCTCTCAGTGATCTCCGAATCTCTGAGACGTCCCGCCAAAATTTGGCCGAAAGCCTGATGCAACTGGCTGAAGCATCCCTTCAGTTTGCAAAGACCGTCCCAACACCCGAGCCGATCGCCGGCGAGCAGCTTTCGAAAGCGCTCTCCAAGGCCGAGGAAGTCCTGAGCGCTGCTGCTGCTCCTCAGGGTCAGGCACCGGCACCTGCTGCGGTATCTGATCTGCAAAACGTTCGCATCGTGAGTTTGAAGCCCGATTTGGGAATTGCAGTTCTCTCAGTAGGCTCCCGTGATGGCGTTAAGCCCGGGATGCCATTTGAAATTTTTCGCGAGGATAAACCCATCGCAAAGATCCTTGTCACTGAAGTGCGCGGCTCCGTCAGCGGTGCAGTGGTTCAGGAGTTAGCAAACGCTGCTGATCCGGTGAAGGTCGGAGACAGAGGCAAAGTGGATATCAACAGATCATTCTAAGGTTATGGAAGTGCGTTCAATCTATAAATACGCCCGCATCTCATCGCAGAAGGCGCGTCAAGTCACACGAGCCATCACTGGCATGCCAGTGTCTCAGGCCCTCAGCGTCCTCGACTTCACCCCGAAGAAGGCCGCGTTCCTGGTCGGTAAAGTCCTGCGCTCCGCTGTTGCTAACGCAGAAAACAATCACGAGCTCGATGCCGATGAACTCATCGTTCGCAGTGCTGTGGCCACCCCTGGTCCTGCCCTGAAGCGCATCACTCCTCGTGCTCGCGGCTCTGCATCTCCGATCAAGAAGCGCATGACTCACATCACTGTCGTGCTCGGCGCGAAAGAGGAAGAGAAGCCTGCGAAGAAAGCCAAGGCAGCCAAAGTCGCCGCTGAATAATTACTCACCCGCCACACACACCTGATTTATGGGACAGAAAGTTAATCCAATCGGCTTCCGCCTCGCAGTCACCAAAGACTGGCGCTCCAAGTGGTATGCTCCAGAGAAGGAATATGCAGAAGCTCTTCACAGCGACCTTGCCATCCGCAAGTATCTGAAAGAGAAGCTCATGCAGGCCGCCCTCTCCAAGATCATCATCGAACGCGCTTGGAACCAGGTCCGCGTGACTCTGCACACGGCTCGCCCAGGTTTGGTGATCGGTCGTAAAGGTCAGGAAATCGAGGTGATGAGCCAGAAGGTTTCTGAGATGTGCGGTGGCAAGCAGGTGAAGATCGACATCTTCGAAATCAAGCAGCCAGAACTCGACGCCCAGCTCATCGCTGAGAGCGTGGCCGTGCAGCTTGAGCGTCGTATTTCTTTCCGCCGTGCGATGAAGCGTGCTGTCCAGACGGCTATGGATATGGGTGGCGAAGGGATTCGTATCCGTGTCGCAGGCCGTCTCGGCGGTGCTGACATTGCTCGCGCTGAACAATATCGTCAGGGTAAAGTGCCTCTTCAGACATTGCGTATCCCGATCGACTACGGCTTCACCGAAGCTAAGACCGTGTATGGTATCATCGGCGTGAAAGTGTGGATGAACCGTGGTAACGCCCCAGAAAACACCACCCCTCGTAACGAGCGTCGTCGTGATCGTGGTGACCGCAACAGCGGTGGCGGTGCAGGTGGCGTTGGTCGCCGTGGTGGTGACCGTCCGGGTGGTCCTCGCTCCTACAACCAGCAGCAGCAAGCTCCTCAACAGTCGCAGCCTCAGGCACAGCCTGAAGCCGCAGCTCCTGCAGCAGTGTAATTCATCTTTGTAACCCCCTTTATTCGGATCTTAACCAGGAGCTGACTTATGGCCCTTCTTCCCAGTCGTGTAAAACATCGCAAGACCCAGCGCGGCAGCCGCGCGGGCACCGCATCCCGTGGCAACAAACTCGATTTCGGTGAGTTTGGCCTTCAGACCCTGGATCGTGGCTGGATCAAAAACAACCAGATCGAAGCCTGCCGTGTGGCAATCAACCGTTACCTCAAGCGTAAGGGGAAGGTCTTCATCCGTATTTTCCCTCACAAGCCCGTCACGGCCCGCCCACCTGAAACTCGTATGGGTAAAGGTAAAGGCTCTCCAGAATTCTGGGTGGCAGTGGTGCTTCCAGGCCACATGCTTTTCGAAGTCTCCGGCGTTAACGAGGCGACCGCCCGTGAAGCTTGCCGCCTTGCTGCTAACAAGCTGGGTCTGCGCACTCGCTTCGTCACCCGCACTGCATCTGTTTAATTTTCCTCTCGCACTAGACCCATCATGAAGACCAAAGAACTCCGTGAACTGTCCGTCGAAGAGCTCAATGCTCGTCGTCGCGAGCTGCGCCAGGAAATGCTGAATCTGCGTGTGCAGCAGCAGAGTGGCCAGCTTGAAAATCCTTCCCGTCTCTCCCTGCTTCGCCGTGAGGTGGCTCGTATCGAGACCATCGTGACGGAGCGTGGTATCGCTGCCAGCAAGGCTGCTTAAGCCGAACCACAAACCTTTGACCCTTTTTCCAAATCATGAGTGAGGCTACTACCGCAGAAGCGCAACCCACCAAAGCCCCGGTCCGCAAGGAGCGTGTCGGTGTTGTGGTGTCTGACAAGATGAACAAGACCATCGTGGTCGAAGTGGAGCGCCGCGTGCCACACCCACGGTTCAAGAAGATCATCCGCAAGACTTCCAAGTTCTATGCGCATGATGAAAACGAGCAAGCCAAGGTCGGTGATAAGGTGCTCATTGAGGAGTGCCGCCCGCTTAGCAAGCTGAAGCGCTGGAACCTGGTGGAAGTGCAGAAGCACTAAGCCTTGTCGAGACAGTTCAACCCGTTCATCTGAGGAAGAAAAGTTATGTTGCAAATGGAGTCATCTATTCCGGTGGCCGATAACACCGGAGCCCGCGTCGCCAAAATGATTGGTGTGCTCGGCAAGAAAAATACCCGTTTCGCCTATGTCGGTGACATCATCACCGCCCACGTTCGTGAGTCCACCCCGACTGCCAGCGTGAAAAAAGGTGAAGTCGTTCGCGCTGTGGTCGTCCGCACCTCGCATCCAATTCGTCGTAATGATGGATCCATCCTCCGCTTCGACCGGAATGCGATCGTGATCATCGACAAAGACAACAACCCCAAGGGAACCCGTATCTTCGGCCCTGTCGCCCGTGAGTTGCGCGATAAGAACTTCATGAAGATCGTCTCCCTCGCCCCCGAAGTGCTGTAACGCCATGAGCCGAATCAAGACCCACGTCAAAAAAGGCGACAACGTCGTCGTCATCTCCGGCGCCCATAAGGGTGCCCAGGGCACCATCATTGAGGTGCAGCCTGCTAAGAACCGCGTCCTTGTTGAAGGCGTGCGCATGATCAAGAAAACCGTGAAGCCCTCCCAGGAGCGCCCAAACGGTGGTATTGTCGAGCAGGAAGGCCCGATTCATATCTCCAACGTCAAGGTCGCTGAAACAAAAGCGAAAACGACGAAGAAGAAAGTTGCGAAGAAGTAGTAGTCCGTCGAATATGCTCACCCCCTTTGTTTCCCGCCTCGTCTTCGCGAGGCCTCCAAAGGAAAGGAAGCACAGCCAAATCTGATCCATGGAACCCCAGCTGCAAAAGCTCTATAAAGACACCGTCCGTAGCGCGCTGAAGTCTCAGCTCGCCCTCGAAAACGTCCATCAAGTCCCGAAGCTTGAAAAGATCGTCCTGAACTGCTCCGTCGGTTCCCAGGGCGAGCGTAAACAAGCCGTCGAAGACGCCGTTAATGATGTGACCCTGATCACTGGCCAGAAGCCAGTCATCACGCTCTCCAAAAAGGCCATCGCTAACTTCAAGCTTCGCCAGGGTGAGCCTGTCGGTGTTAAGGTCACACTTCGCGGTCGCCGCATGTATGACTTCATGATGCGTCTGGTCAAGACCGCCATCCCACGTATCCGCGACTTCCGCGGCGTGGCTACCAAAGCTTTTGACGGCCGTGGTAACTATACCCTCGGCATCAGCGACCAATCCATCTTCCCAGAAGTGGAACTGGAAAAGGTCAAACGCACTCTCGGATTTGACATCACGTTTGTCACCTCCACCAGCAATGATGATCATGCGCGTGAATTGCTGCGCGCCCTCGGCATGCCATTCCGTGGTAAGACTACCCAAGCGAAAGCTGATGGGTCTGCCGAAGCCGCCGCCTAATCTGTAACGTCGATAATTCCGCGATCCATGACTGACCCGATTTCCGATTATCTCACCCGTCTTCGCAACGCCGCTGCTGCTGGCCTGCAAGAGGTGTTTGTGCCTTATTCCAAGATGAAGGCCGAGATTTCCCGCATCCTTCAAGAAGAAGGCTACCTGTGGAGCTACGAGGTGGACACCACTGAAGCTCACCCACGCCTGAAGCTGAAGCTTAAGTATCAGGGCAAAGCCCCTGTTCTCCGCAGCCTGACCCGCGTTAGCAAGCCTGGTCTGCGTAAATACGTAGGTTCCGACGAGATCCCTCGCGTGCTCGGCGGCCTCGGCATCTCTATCCTGTCCACCTCCCGCGGCATCATGACTGGTGCCCGTGCGAAGAAAGCCAAAGTGGGCGGCGAACTTCTGGCGCAAATTTGGTAACACGAGGATCATCATCATGTCACGAGTCGGTAAACAACCCATTTCTCTCCCTGACAAGGTCACCGTGAAGATCGGTGCTGACCGCAGCGTCCTTGTCGAAGGACCTAAGGGCAAGCTTAACTGGACACTCCCTGAAGGGGTGGCCGTTACTCCAGAAGGCAATCAACTGAACGTCACCCGCGCTAGCGAAGATCGCAAAGTGCGTGCCATGCACGGCACATCTCAGCGTTTGATCAGCAACATGATCGAAGGCGTGAGCAAAGGTTACACCCGTAACCTCGAAATCCACGGTGTGGGTTTCCGTGCCGCTGTGAAGGGCAACGTGATCGATCTTAACCTGGGCCAGTCCCACCCACGTCTTCATCCGATCCCGGATGGTGTCAAAGTGACCGTCACTGACAACACCAAGATCGCAATTGAAGGCATCGATAAGCAGGTCGTCGGGCAGCTCGCCGCTGACATCCGTGCTTACTACCCGCCAGAGCCTTATAAGGCCAAGGGTGTTCGTTACGCTGGTGAGCAGATCCGCCGTAAGGCCGGTAAGAGTGTGAAGTAATTTAGGAGGACCCTGATCATGGCTGTGAAGAATCGCAAACTCACCCGCACGCGTGTTCACGCGCGCATTCGCAAGACCCTTAGTGGCACTCCTCAGCGTCCACGTCTGGCAGTTTATTTCTCAAACTCCAACGTGTATGCCCAGTTGATCGATGACGTCGCTGGCAAGACGATTGTTTCTGCTTCTACCAAAGAAAAAGGCTTCGGCGAAAGCCGCGCTAACGTGGCAACCGCAATCAAGGTGGGTCAGACCATCGCTGAGCGCGCTCTCGGAGCTAACATCACGGCCGTCGTTTTTGACCGTGGCGGCTTTACCTACCATGGCAAAGTGAAAGCGCTGGCTGATGCCGCCCGCGAAAAAGGTCTGAAATTCTAATCTCGACGAATCCTATATATGGCAGCAGCTACACTCAGTCCCGCCACAGGTGAATCTTCGGATTCCCGTCCGGACACCATCGAAAAAGTGGTGCACATCAACCGGTGCGCTAAGGTCGTCAAAGGCGGTCGTCGTTTCAGCTTTTCCGCGCTCGTGGTCGCTGGTGACCAGCAGGGCAAAGTCGGCTGGGGTTTCGGTAAGGCTAACGAAGTCGCAGACGCGATCAAGAAGGCTACGGAAGCTTCCCGCAAGAACATGAATCGTGTGCATCTCGATGAGGCAACCATTCCTCATGAAGTGCTCGGCGAGCATGGCGGCGGTTGCATCCTGCTCAAGCCCGCAGGTCCCGGAACTGGCATCATTGCTGGTGGTGGAGCCCGCGCTGTGCTTGAAGCCGCTGGTGTGAAAGACGTGATCGGTAAGTCGCTGGGCTCCAGCAACCATGCCAACGTCGTCAAGGCCACTCTGGCCGCCCTCGGCGCTCTTCGTCCGAAGGATGAGATCCTCCGCGCTCGCGGTAAGGAGATCAAAGAGAAGAAGGCTCTGTAATTTTGGCCTTCACCCCTCGAACTTCCATTCCAATTTAAAATAGTATGAGACTCCAAGACGTCCAACCCCGCCCGGGTGCTAAGAAGCGCCGCAAGCGTATCGGCTGCGGTGAAAGCTCCGGCCACGGTAAGACCTCCTGTAAAGGTCACAAGGGCCAGAAGGCACGTGCCGGTAAGGGCATCCGCCCTGGCTTCGAAGGTGGTCAGATGCCCCTTCATCGTCGCCTTCCGAAGAAAGGTTTCAGCAATGTTCAGTTCCGCGATGTGTATGAAGTCGTGAACGTGAGCTCTCTGAACGCCTTCGAAGATGGTGCTGTGATCAATGAAGCCGCTCTTCGTGAGAAAGGCATTGTGAACCGCAACTGCGACGCTATCAAGATCCTCGGCTCTGGCGATCTTTCCCGTAAGCTGACGATTGAGATCAAGAACGTCAGTGCATCGGCCCGCGAGAAGATCGAGAAGGCCGGTGGCTCCATCGCCGCCTGATTATTCAGATCGAATCCCAACCCCGTCAGCGGGCCGGTCACCGATCAACCTCTTTGGTTGTGAGTTGGCTAGGCCCGCTTTCTCTTACCTCCCTCTCTCATGATTTCTGCTTTTGCTAACAGCTTCAAAGTTCCTGACCTCCGCTCCCGGATCCTGTTCACGCTGGCGATGATCGTTATCGTCCGCATTGGCGCCTCCATCACGCTTCCTGGCATTGATGTGACTGTGCTCGATGAATGGATCAAAAACCGCACGGCGGATGCTGGCTCTGGTGCTGCTCAAGTAGCCGCCTTGCTGAACGTTTTCAGCGGTGGTGGTCTGCAAAATTGCGCGATTTTTGCCCTCGGCATTATGCCCTACATCAGTGCTTCGATCATGCTGCAGCTCTTGACGGCTGTGGTGCCTAGGCTGAGCAAAATGGCTCGTGAAGACGGAGGTCGCCAGAAAATCACTCAATACACACGATTGGCCACGATCGTTCTCTGCGTATTCCAAGGATATCTGTTGGCGCAGTCGTTGCAGAACCCAGGTCAGAACATCTTCTTGGGTGGTCTTCAGGAAACCATTGAGCGTTTGCATCGCCCTCTCGTTCCAGACTACAGCTTCTGGGGGTTTGTGCTGCCTTCGGTGATCACCATCACTGCCGGCACCATGCTGATGATGTGGCTGGGTGAGATGATCACGGAGCGCGGTATCGGCAACGGTGTCTCTCTGTTGATCTGCGTGAACATCGTCTCCGATCTTCCTGGCGCCATGGTGCAGGTCTGGCAGACCTACGTGGGCAATGTGGGCAGCGATATGAGCAAGCCCGCCACCCTGGTGCTGCTGCTGGCATTCATGATCATTGTCATTGCTGGAGTCATTGCCTTGACGCAGGCGACACGCCGAATCGTCATCCAGTATGCCAAGCGCGTGGTTGGTCGTAAAGTTTATGGCGGCCAGACTCAGTATCTGCCTTTGAAGATCAATTATTCCGGTGTGATGCCGATCATCTTCGCGCAAGCGATCCTGCTTTTCCCATCCTCCATCATTGCCTCGATGTTCCCTGACGTGGGCTGGGTGCAGCGTTTCTCCCAGACCATTGCTTCCGGTTGGGTTTATTACAGCTTGTCCGCCGCCTTGATTTTCTTCTTTAGCTACTTCTGGGTGGCCACGATGTTCCAACCGACGCAGATCTCTGAAGATCTGAAGCGCAGTGGTGGTTACATTCCTGGCATTCGCCCTGGTAAGCCCACGGCAGATTTCTTGGACTTCACGATGAGCCGCCTGACCTTTGCTGGCGCTATCTTCCTGACTCTGCTTTACATCATGCCAGGCGTCGTCAGCTCCATCTTGGGCATCGCACCTCAGACCGCTCAGTTCTTCGGCGGCACCAGCTTGCTGATTTTGGTCGGTGTGGTTCTCGACGTGATGCGTCAGATTGAGACCCACCTTCTGCAGAGCCACTATGATGGCTTCCTGAAGAAGGGCCGCATTCGTGGTCGCTTCGACCGCATGCAGCAGACCGGCAATGTGGCGAATCCTGCGACTGTGGTCATGCTTTGGACCGGGATCGCCCTGATCACCCTTCTGGGCGTGGCTTGGCTGATCTATAACAAAGGCATGTAATTCGAGACCGAAGGAAACGCTTCATCTTCATGGCACTGCTCAGTAGCAACAAAATCCCAATTCGTCACGGAGCCCAGCAGCAGGGTATCCGCGAGGCCTGTCAGATGGCCCGCGACATCTTGCTGAAAACAGCCGCTCAAGCTCAAGTGGGTGTGACGACCGGGGAAGTGGATCGCTATGCGGCGGCAGAAATGAAAGCGCGTGGCTGCAAGAGTGCTTTCTTAGGCTATCGCAAGTTTCCTGGTCACATCTGCATCTCCATCAATGAAGAGGTGGTGCATGGCATCGGTGGGCCCCGGGTGATTCAAGACGGCGATATCGTGAAGATCGATGTCGGCATCGAATACAACGGTTGGATCGGAGATAACGCTCTCACGGTACCGATCGGGAATGTCGCCAAGGAGACACTTCATCTCTTGGCGGCGACAGAGGAGTCTTTGCACATCGCTGCCAATCACGCTCGCGATGGTTGGATGCTCGGAGATCTCTGCGCCTCCGTTGAAGAACACGTCATTCAATACGGTTACACCGTGGTCCGGGAATTTGTCGGCCATGGTGTCGGCCGCAAACTGCACGAGGAACCCCAGGTGCCCAATTATGGCAAACGTGGGGAACGCCCACGCCTCAAGGCGGGCATGACTTTGGCCATTGAGCCGATGATCAATCTCGGCACGGCTAAAACGCGAGTGCTCTCTGATAATTGGACGGCTATCACGCAGGATCGGAAGCCTAGCGCCCACTTTGAGCATGTGGTGCTGGTCACTTCGACAGAGCCGGAAATTTTGACTTTCCGCAAGCGCATGTTTCCTCAAGGGGTCAAGGACCTGACACCGCTCCCTGTATCGGAGTTGATCTAAGATCGCTTTCGCACAGCCCTGCGTCTTGATTGGAATAGCGTTAAGTCGGCATGACGACAGATATCGTCAGCCGGAGGCCGCACTTGGCCACATATTTGAGCTGAAAGGCGGGGCCAACCCAAAATGCGGGCGAATAGCCACGGCTTTCGACAATTCTAGCCACAAGTCGTTTTCGTGAAGCCGCACTCAGGCTTCAAGGCGATGTCTGCCTGCGGTTGCGCAGCGCATTCGGCAAGCACATGCGTCAAATAATACAGATCGCGCTGACACGACGCCCTTAATGCAATTAAGAGGTTGATGGAGTGGTTTACGGACGAGGAAATTTTTTTCGAACATCTTAACCGTCTAAGCGATCTTAATGACGAAGATGTTCATCTGAATATTTTAGCCGAGACACTTCCCCCCCTCTTGGCGTTTTAAACAGGCCATCGACTTCAAGCTGCTAACTCTCTGCCTGTAGGTATTTCATCAAAGTTGAGACCAGTCTAATGATTGTGAAAATTAAGACATCTTGAATTTTTAATCTTGCTAAAACTCAGTCATGCATATCGCCAGACAGCGTGAAAGATGCAATTTTGCTATGCATAGACAATGAGTTTCTCAAATATGACACTCATTGGAAATTACAGGATCGCTAAAATCTTCAAAAACGGGCTTGATGTGATAGAAATTATATAGCAACTTCGACTCAATTCTGAGTTTGCCGAGTTTGTTCACAAAACTCGCAATGAATTTCCATTCTTACCACAACCTTATTATGGCTGAACTCTCCTCCCCAGAACTTATGACAGTCAAAGAGACTGCGGAGTATCTTCGCATCCCTTTGCCTACGGTTTATTATCTTGTGCAGAGAGGACAGCTGCCAGCTGTGCAGATTGGGGGCCGTTGGCGCATCAAGCGCAGCCTGTTGGACCGTGATGTCTTGCGTAAGGAAGATGAGTCTGGTCAGCCCACCGTGATGGTTGTGGATGATGATCCTGCTTTGCAGGCCCTCTTTAAGCAGTTTTTAAAGAAGGCTGGCTTTGGGCGTCTCGTCGTTGGAACAGGCTCTGAGGCCATCAGCATGGCGAAGAAGCAGCGCTTCGATTTCGTCTTCCTTGACTTGAAACTTCCGGACGTGCCCGGAGACGAAGTTTATTCTCAGCTTAAGGAGATGCACCCAGATCTGCCTATCGTGGTCATCACGGGTTATCCTGACAGCGAGATCCTCAGCCGCATTCTCTCTCACGGCCCCGTCACGGTGATTAAAAAGCCGATTGAGTATGATCAGCTGAACAAAGCCGTGAAACAGCTTGGTCACAAAGGCGCTGAGGCCTAACAGATCATAGCTGGGGTTTTTGCAGGGCATTTTTCACCCGATTCGGAAGACCTCCGTCGGCTGGGAAATGCCTTTTAGCTGCACTGGGGGCATGGATTCCACATGGATCTCCGAAGTCAGTCTGGACGCAGTATCTGCATCCACCATGATTTGCCCCGGCTGCGCGATGCTACAGAGGCGTGAGGCGAGATTGACCCGATGGCCGATCACGGTGTAACTGAGGCGTTGATCTGAGCCCATGCAGCCGGCCACCACCGTGCCCGTGGCGATGCCGATGCCAATCTCCAGGGCATGGGTGGAGGTGAGGTTTCTTTCTTTCCGGGCTTTGAGCATCGCCTGGGCGCAGGCCACCGCACGTTGAGCATCGTTTCCGGTGCTGACGGGAGCTCCAAAGAGCACCATGATAAGATCGCCCACGAATTTATCGACGATGCCGCCATGCTCATAGGCTACTTCTGTGAGGGTAGTCATATGCTCATTGAGCAAATCAATGACCTCGTGAGGCTGCATTTTTTCGGTGAGGGCGGTGAATCCGCGGATGTCGCAGAAAAGCATGGTGACGTCTTTAAGTTCCCCACTCAGAGCTTCCCGATTTTCAATCAGCTTCTCCGCCACGGTGCGATCTGCGACGGCATTGAGGATGCTACGGTATTTCTCTTGGAGGGCCAATCCAGTGGCCATGTCGTTGAAGGCACGTGCGAGACGGCCCACTTCGTTGCGGGTCACTTTGACTCGGATGTCATAGTTGCCGCGTTCGATCTCTTGCGTGGCATTGACCAGGGTGCTGATGGGGCCTGACAATCCGCGCGAAATGAACATGACCAGGAGCAAGGCCGTCATGAGGGCGACGAGACCTAAGCCGATGGAACTGCGCCGTAGATCCGCGATTTCGTGGTCCATTGCGGCAAGGGAGTAAAGATTGACCTGCACCGCTTGGGGGAAGGGACTGTCGGGATTGAGGACGCGATAGATGAGACGGTGTTGGACACCCCCGATAGGAAGGAGCGCATGGCGGTGATGACGGTCAGAAATGGATAACAATCTCGCAATGGTTTTTTCGACGGCTTCTTTTTGGTCGTCGGGCACGGTGGTGGACACCAGTTTCCCCTCCAGGTAGATCCCTCCCATGATCTCCCCGTAGTCACTACGCCGCGTTTGTTCATAGAGCAGTCGGTCTGCGATGGCGGGGAGCGGCAGACCAAAGGCAAAGGCACCCAGGAAGGTTCCATCCATGGGATCGTGCAGAGGAGTGATGAAAACTTCACGGATTTGTTCCGCGCGCTTTTCTCCGGCTTCGACGAGGAGGTAACCGACCTCTTGTTGTTTGAGCGTCTCTTCAAACTTGCGGTCACTCAGCCAGAGAAGTTTTTCGGATCTGCGGCGGACCGTCGGCTCGGCGTCGTCGGAGGTGCTGGATAAAGCTAGCGTGCTCCGGCTACGCGAGTTGGTGACCAATTCCCCTTGGGCATTGATGAGGGCAATGAAAGGGGCGGATTGGCCACCGCCATTGAAGCGAGATGCCTCTCGAAACGGACGTTGGCGTTCGTCGCGCGGGTCATTTGGGAGCAGGGGAGGTGGCCGACCGAGATTGCTGAACTCATTTTGCAGTCGTTCCTGAGCCAGAGACTCTAAGGCGGGACGCAGATCAAACATGGCTTTGCCATAGTCGCCAGAGCGCATGGCTTGCAGCAGGTCGGGCTTCTGCGCCATTTTATCGAGCACGCTGGAGAGGGCGTAAAATCGTCGATTCTTGGCTTGGGTGACTGCCGTGATCTGGCTCTCGAACTGCTCCTCAAACAATCGTTGGTAGGTGGCGCTGAATTTCCACTCGGATAGCATGATCGCCCCCATCGTGACGCCAGCCACGACCGGGAAGATCGTGAGGATGAGCTTGGCGCGAAAGCTGGAGAAAAACTTCATGAGTAGCGCATGCGATGATGCGCCGGGTATGAACCCCGAGTCGAGACAAAAGGATGCAGGTAAAGTGAGTCGATGCCCACCTGCTCCTTCTTCGCTCAGCGGACGCGCTTCATGGTGAAGCTGCCTTTATCCATGGAGCACTCATAGGTGGCCTTGAAGTCGTCGCCTTTGACGGTGCCTTCATAGGTATAGAGACCGCCTGCCCAGTTGGGCATCTGGTGCTGGCCTTGAAAGGCCGATACATTTTTGACCTGTCTTACCCGATGATCGGCCCGATAAGCGCCGCTGAGGATCTTCCCCCAAGTGGCGTGATAATGAAAACTGTGATCTCCCTCCGCATTTTTAACCGGCCCAACGACACTGCGCAGCTTGCCGTGATGGCCGTTGACGTCGCTCTGCCAGGTGCCTTCCCAGGCGCCTTCGACACCCTCTTGAGGTCCCGCTTTTAGGGCCGCCTTCCACTCCCTGTGGAAGGACATGGAGCAGGAGCAAAGCAGGGCGGCAAAGCAGAGCAGCAGGAAAAGGGGAAGACGTGTCATGGCTTTCACCAGGAACGCTGCACGAAACCGCTTTTCAGCAGGGATTTACGCCAAATCAGACGCCAGCGGCGGCTCGCACCTGCTCTTCGGAGATGCTGCGCAGTTTGAAAACACGCAGCAGGGTGTCCTCGATGAGGTTATTCGGGCAGGAGGCACCGGCAGTGATGCCCACCACGATGGGGGATTCGGAAGCCAGTTTATTGGAGTAGCTGGTTTTCTCTGCCTTCAGATGCAGGTCAAAGTGGACGATCTCCTCCAGGCTTTTCAGGCACTCAGCGGTGCGGATGAAGAAAGTGGGGAGTTGCTGCTCGCCGATTTCCACCAGGTGGGTGGTGTTGGAGCTGTTGTAGCCACCGACCACCAGCAGCACATCCAGAGGTTGCTGGAGCAGGAGGAATAGCGAGTCCTGGCGTTCCTGGGTGGCTCCGCAGATGGTGTCGAAGACTTGGAAATTGGCACTGCCTTGACCGTCCCGGTCTTCCACAGCCTGTTTCAGGCGACGCTGGATTTCTTCCGTTTCGGATTTGAGCATCGTCGTCTGGTTGGCCACGCCGATCTGTTTCAGATGCACCTCGGGGTCGAAGCCTTCGGAGTAGGCGCTGGCTCCTTTGAAGCGCTCCAGAAAGGCGGCTTTGTCTCCGCCATTTCGAATGTAGTTACAGACATAGTCCACATCATTCAGCGTCAGCACCACGAGGTAGTGGCCATTGCCCTGATCTCCGAGTGCACGTGAGGAGGTGGCGCGGGTTTCTTCATGGCTCGCCTTGCCATGGATGATGGAGGTGAAACCGGTTTTGGCATAGTTGCGCACGCGCTTCCACACGCTCATCACGTCACCACAGGTGGTGTCCACGATCATGCAGCCGCGCTCGGCGATGATCTTCATCAGCTTCGTCTCGGCCCCGAAAGCGGGCACGATGACGACGTCGTCGCTGTTCAGTTTAGCCAGCTCTTCCTCATGCTGGCTGACGGGGATGCTGATGATGCCCATCTCCAGGAGTTGACGGTTCACCTCGGGATTGTGAATGATTTCACCGAGGAGGAAAACGCGCCGATCGGAGAAGACACGGCGCGCGGCATACGCGAGGTCAATCGCCCGCTCCACGCCGTAGCAGAAGCCAAAGTCACGAGCCAAACGAACGGTGGTCTCACCGATCTGGATCACGCTGCCCTGGGCCCGAATGGCCTCCACCAAGGTGCTGCGGTAGTGGGTCTCCACCTCGGCCTGCACGCGCTCCATGACTTCAGGAGTGCGGACGTTGACACGGCGGGAGGTGGATGCAGGGGCGGCGGACATTGGTTTGATTGGAGGCGTGGAGAAAAGGGGCAGGTGAGGGACCGATTAGTAGGTGTAGATCTTGCCTTTTTTGGCGTCTTCAAAGACCTGAGCGCTGAGCATGTAGCTCATCGGAGGATCGGCCAGGGAGGAGTCATCCAGCACGGGCAGCGTCTTGCCAATGGTGGCATCCTCGGGGTGGCTGGAGGCGATGATCAGCGGTGTGCCAGTGGGCACCATGCTGAAGATTTTCTGGGCGGACTTGATGGGCAAACGCACACAGCCATGGGTGCATGGATAAGGTTTCACCCAGCCCCAGTGCATGCCGTAGGCGGACTTGAACTCCATCCAGAAGGTCATGGGGTAACCGGCCCCGGGCTGGCTGACGCGGCGGCGATTGGCCTGTTTGTTATAAATGGTGAAGGTGCCGTGGGGAGTCGGTGTGCTGGCGGTGCCGACCGAGCAGGGCGTGGCCAGCAGCACTTCATTGCCTTGGACCACATACACGCGCTGGGCACCAGTGCTGAGTTTCACCTTCAGGGCGGAGGGATTGGTGACAGGTTTGGCCGGTGGGTCAAAGTGAACGGAGTAGTGACCTCCCTTTTTAGTGGCGCAACTGCTCAGAGCGGCAGCGACGGCGACAACGGCGATGGTTTGGAAAAAACGGCGGGTGAGCGTGGAGTTCATGCTGGTGAGCATACGGCTAGCATGCTCCTGGCGGTCCCTCCACCGATTTTCTTCTGGAGAAAATGTCGGTATTCTTGACGAGCAGCGGCGTTTCATAGCAGCATCTTGGCATCCCCCATGAAAACGCTCGTCTCCGCCCTTCTCCTCGCTGTGTCTTCTCTCACGATGGCTCAAGAGCCGCAGGCGGCGAAGACCGAGTGGGTGCTCTTCGACGGAAAAGACCTCAAGGACTGGGAAACCGTGGACATGGGAGGGAGTGGTGAAGTGTCCGTGGAGGGCGGGCAGCTCATTATCAACCAGGGGGAGAGCCTCAGCGGTGTGGTTTACAAGAAGGTGGAAGAACTGCCGCTGACGAATTATGAGATCACGCTCCAGGCCAAGCGCCTGCAAGGGGTGGATTTCTTCTGCGGGCTGACTTTTCCCGTCGGGGACCTCAAGCGCAATGCCACGCTCATTTGCGGCGGCTGGGGCGGCAGTGTCACGGGCATCAGCAGCATCGATGGCATGGATGCGGCCAACAATGCCACGGGCACCTACCAGCGTTATGACGACGACAAATGGTATTCCTTTCGCCTGCGGGTGACGCCTGAAAACCTCAGCGTGTGGGTGGATGACAAACAGGTGGTGGATCAGGACATCAAGGACCGTAAGGTCAGCCTGCGGGAGGGGCCCATCGAGCTCTATGCCCCACTTTCCCTCACCACCTACAACACCACCGCTGCGATCAAAAACGTGCGCATGAAAACTCTGCCAGTGAAGTAAGACACGTGGGTTTGGTTACCGATTAAACCATCTCATTCCGATAAGCCGCCGGTGAGGTGTTGCGATACTGGCGCATCATGCGGCTGAGGTAGTGGCGATTGATGAGGCCGCATTGTTCGGCGATTTCATCGATGCTAGCATCGCCATGGCGGAGGAGGCGGCAGGCTTCATCCAGGCGGTAGTCCAGCAGCACGCGCATGGGGGCCTGCTGGAGTTCTTGCTGAAAGAGGTGGTTCAGATTTCGCACACTAAGTCCAGCGTATTTGGCGATCTGCTCTGCCGTCAGTTTCAGGCTCAGATGCGTGTTCATGAACTCCATGGCGGTGAGCACACGCGGGTCGAGCCGCTGCTGCTCCCACACGCTGTCGGGTAGGCACTGCACGGCCTCGGTGACCCAGAGGATGGAGTGCCAGGGAAAGCGGATTTTTTCACTGGAGGGCAGGGTGACCTTTTGCATCAGGCTGCGCATCTCCGCCGTGATGGGATATTGATAGATGCCCGGCGCGGCTCGGTCAGCCAAGGGGCCGAGATTGAAGTGCGCATACCATTTGGCAAAGGGCTGCCGGGTGCGGGTGCTGAAGGTGGTGTGGGGCGGGATCAGGTAAACATGCCCCGGCTGAAGCGCGGTTTCCTCCCCATTGATTTCGATGATGCCCCCTGCGCCGAGGGGCCAGTAGAGGCGCCAGTAGGGATCGTGAAACCGGCGCAGTTCCCACTGCTCCAGCTCGATCTTCCGGGTGGTCAGAATATCCACGGTGACCCCGGGGAGTGCGACGGCGCGATTTCCCACCACACGATGCGCGGCACCGGCGGGGACGAGGCTGAGGACACTGGTTTCCTGAAGCATGGATTGCGAAATTCGACACAAGTCTAGCCAATGGTGGTATGGATGACAAGACTGGGATGGCTAGCATGTGCGCCCTTTAATAGAACCACCAACCTAAACAAAACTATGGCCGACATCAGCACCAGCGCAGCAGACAAGAAGGAAAAGGAATACTTCACCGACGTGCCCCAGCAGGCTCCGGGCTTCTTCCTCAAAGGTTCCCACCAGTATGACTGGGGTCTGAAGAACCGTCTGAGCAAGGTCTTCAATCCTAAAGACGGCCGCACCGTCATGCTCGCCTTCGACCACGGTTACTTCCAGGGCCCGACCACCGGCCTGGAGCGTGTGGACCAGACCATTCTCCCCCTGGAGCCCTATGCCGACTGCCTCATGCTCACCCGTGGCATCCAGCGCAGCGTCATCCCTGCCTCCACCCAGAAGGCCATCGCCCTGCGTGCCTCCGGTGGCACCTCCATGGTCAGCCCTTTCGAAGAGTGGGAAGGTGACCTCGACGGCAAGAAGGTGAAATTTGGCCGCCCAGGTTTCGAGCCTCTCTCCAACGAGAGCACCGCTCTGAACATTGAAGAAGCCATCCGCCTGAACGCCAGCATCCTGGCCGTGCAGGTCTTCATCGGCAGCGCTTACGAGCGCCAGAGCCTGAAGAACATGACCGACCTTGTGGACGCCGCCAGCCGTTACGGCATCGGCGTCATGGGTGTGGTCGCTGTGGGTCGTGCGATGGCACGTAACGCGCAGTATTTCCGTCTGGCCACCCGCATCATGGCGGAGCTGGGAGCCAACGTGGTGAAGTGCTACTACACGGACGAAGGTTTTGAGACGATCACTTCCTGCTGCCCGGTGCCGATCGTGATCGCCGGCGGTAAGAAGCTGCCTGAGCTGGACGCGCTGAAGATGAGCTACAACGCCATCCAGCAGGGTGCCAGCGGGGTG